>JBAXMA010000145.1:0-7530 GCA_037134535.1 bacterium | reverse complement strand
CGGCTCCGCCTCGCTGAGGACGAGAACGATGGATAAGTTAGCGAATTGTTGCCGTAGGATCCTTGGCTTGATAGCGTTGGTGGCGTCCGGCGCATAGCTATCAAGCTAAGGTATTTCCATGATCGTACTCGTCATCGTCCTTCGTCCTCGAAACAGGCACCAATTCGAGGACGAGGACGAGGACCGCTCGGCTCCGCCTCGCTGAGGACGAGAACGATGGATAAGTTAGCGAATTGTTGCCGTAGGATCCTTGGCTTGATAGCGTTGGTGGCGTCCGGCGCATAGCTATCAAGCTAAGGTATTTCCATGATCGTACTCGTCATCGTCCTTCGTCCTCGAAACAGGCACCAATTCGAGGACGAGGACGAGGACCGCTCGGCTCCGCCTCGCTGAGGACGGGAACGATGGATAAGTTAGCGAATTGTTGCCGTGGGATCCTTGGCTTGATAGCATTGGCCGGACGCTTCTTCTTTCTGCCGGCTGCCACCTTTAGCGCAATGGACTTTATGCACGCAAACGCCATTCGTAGGCAGGCTCCTGAGTTATTGCGGGCGTTTGATTGGCGACAAGCTGGTTGGTATTCTGTTCAGGGCGCTCGTAGAGTCCTGAACTTATGGTCGGGAATTCTGAGGGACGGACAGTATTTGTCCCACCCCATGTGATAACGTGGCGCGAATGATGAGGCACTTTGGAGAAGTAATATGACAACGCTCTATAAGAGAAAGGTGTGCTGCAGTGTGTGCGGCACCGGGACAGAGTTCACTGAGATAATGAGTACCAATACCTGTGGTTCGCCAGATCTGGATACGCGGCCGCCGGAAATGCAGAGGTCAACGATGTTTGCCTGGGTACAGCGATGCCCGGAGTGCGGCTACAGTGCGTCTGATATTAGTGAGGCAGCTCCGGCCGCGGAGGCTTTGATTGCCGGTGCCGAGTATCGCGCTCTATTGAAGGATGAAGCGTATTCTGCGCTTGCTACATCCTTCTTGTGTGTCGCAATTCTTGCCAGGGAAGTGAAGAAGTTCGGAGCTGCGACCTGGGCGCTTATTCACGCGGCATGGGATTGCGATGATTCAGACTGTGCGGAACTGGCCGGGACTTGCCGGAAGAAGGCCGCGGAGATGCTTGTTCTTTCTGAAGAACATTGTCAACAGGTTGCGGGGCAGGATGGCGCAAGCACCGCAATTCTCGTTGACCTGCTGCGCAGATCAGGGCAGAAAGAAGCGGCACGACATGTTATATCAACACGACGGGGCCTCATAAAAGAGAATGTGATTATCGGCATCCTGGATTATCAGGATTCCCTTCTCGCCAAAAACGACATCTCCTGTCATACCATTGCAGAGGCGTTCGGTGAGAAGCCGCAGTAGAGACTGAACCGGGGACGAGTTGTTGCAGTTCGTTGGGGACTGTCTTGTTTGGCAGTAGAATAAGGGCAGTTTAGGAAGTGTTCAAGGGGTACGATCCCTCCGCGTTTGCCGCGGCGGTGCGGGAATTCAGGCTCCTGCCTGGTAAACCGGCAGGGAGCCAATGCAGGCGCAGGATCAACAGGATTCCTTATCTTAGTTCCATTCGTGACTGTCACCATGCCAGCCAGATAGAAAGTGACGCCATGCGTAGCGAGGCAAGAATAGTTTCGGCAAGTCGCCGCACTGATATTCCTGCCTTCTACACCCCGTGGTTTATGAACAGAGTGCGTGCCGGGTTCTGCATGTATCCCAATCCCATGTATCCTCACAAATTCTACAGGGTTGGCCTTCGTCCGCAGGAAGTCCTCGGGATTGTCTTTTGGACTCGACACGCAGCTCCGCTGATTTCACGGCTCCCTGAACTCGATAGGGCTGGTTTCGCTTACTACTTTCAATACACCATTGTTGGCTATCCGGGGACACTGGACCCTCAATCACCGCATCCTGACATTTCCACGAAGACGTTTTGTGACCTATCGCGGCAAATCGGGATCGACAGGATCATCTGGCGATACGATCCGATTGTTCTGAGTCATGAGCTGACGGTCAGCTGGCATAAGGAGAATTTCCTGAGAATTGTTGACAACCTCGCGGGGGCAACAAATCGTCTGGTCGTGAGTGTTATTGACCCATACGTTCGAACCCAACGACGGGTGGGTACTTCAGAGGATGGCGTCTTATACAATCCAGAGGCTTACACGGATTTGTTGCATTGGATTGCAATCGAAGCCAGTTCCAGAAAGTTGAGTGTGCAATCGTGTGCGGAAGCAGCTTTGACCGTACCCGGAATTACCAGCGGGACCTGCATAGATGCTGCTTTGTTATGTTCACCCGCAGGGCGAAAGGCTCTACCCGAGATGCGACTGCACAAGCAGCGAGAGGGGTGTCTCTGCCATCACAGTGTTGATATTGGTGTCAACGATTCGTGCGGATTCGGTTGCCAGTATTGCTATGCGACAACAAGTCATGCGCGGGCACGTGAGTCGCTCCATAGTCATAAACCTGAATGGACGTGCATCAATCAGGATGTCCATATCGATATTTTGACGAATACTCCGGAACAGCAACTTCTTCTATGACAGGAACAACGTCTCACCTGCCCCGATTCTAGCATTGAGTTTCACGGCAGCAGACTCCATATCGGGGTGTGGGTTCTGCATGGGTGTCTTTCCTTTTGACCGTTGTCTGTCGCACCGCGCCCTCCCTTATCGAAATCACGTGATTTTACTGAGGTACTGGAGAGCCGGTTGCCAGACCGTTTGTTGCCAGAAATTGAGCCAATAGGACAGTTCACGGCGGGTGCTGGGTGTATCTGCTTTTGCGCTTTCTGTCCGGGGCCATTATCGTTAATATGGCCGACATGAAAAACATTATGATAATTACCGCGTGCCTGTTTATGAGTATTACAGTTGGAATCCGGGCGGAGTCTGAGCCGCGTAGACAGACCTCTTTACACAAAGCGGCCTACGCAGGTGATCTGGTTGCGGTTAAAGCCCTTGTAGAAGAGGGTATAGACGTGAATTCAAGGAACAGCATCGGGTCGACGCCGCTGATCGGGGCCGCCAGCGAGGGCCATATCGAAGTAATCAAAGTCCTGATTGAAAAAGGTGCAGATGTAAACTCGCAGGATAAGTATGGCTGGACGCCTTTGATGGAAGCTGCAATCAGGGGGCACAAAGATGTGGCTGAGCTTCTGATCGCGAAAGGAGCGAATGTAAGTGCCAGCGACAAGGAAGGGCAGACAGCGATGGCGAAGGCTCGCGGCAATAAGCAGAAAGCAATTGTCGAACTTTTGAGGCAGCACGGGGCAAAGAGATAAAGGAGAAATTCAATATGCTGGTCAAGCGATACAGTGAAGTTGTTCCGACGCCGTACGACAAGAAGCTGGCGGGAGTGACGATGCGCGAGATGATCACGGCAGCTGATGGTGCGCCGACTTTCGCGATGCGCGTGTTCGATCTGGTGCCGGGCGCGGCGACACCGTACCACCAGCACGAGTGGGAACACGAAGTCTTCATCGTTGCAGGCAAGGGCGTGGTGAAGTCAGAGCAGGGCGATCGTCCTTTTGCGACGGGCGATACGATATTCATTCCGGTCAATGAACATCACTGCTTCGTGGCAGAGACCACGGTGCAGTTTGTCTGCGTGATCCCCGTACCCAGGGCGTGTCTGGCGGGATAATTGAATAGGCACAGCAAAGAGAGTATTTTAGTGAACACACGTTGTGACTTCCTTGAACTGCAATTTTGCGAAAAAAGCATTTGCTTTTGAGAGAAAGTGTTAAGGAGATGTCAGGGAAAACTTGATTTTCCCAAACTGCTCTGATAGCCTATTGGTATTGTTCAGGGAATGAAAAAGCCCGTAGATCAGTAGAGGCTTCTAAAAGCTAAGTTGACCAGCCAGGTCGAGCTTTAGTAACGCCAAACCAATCAAGGGCTACCACAGTTATAGCATCCTCCGTGCCAATGTTGTTGAAAGGGCCCGGCCGGAGAATGGCCTGTACTCTCATGAGACCGTCTGATCTTATCTTTGTCACTGTGCCATCGTCGAATCGTCAGGTTAGAACCAGAAAGAGACATTGTGCAAAGGTCCTTCCCGGCCAGGTCCAAGGACTGCTTCCGGCAGTATTAGAGACTGGACTTTGTGACACCACGACTTACAAAGGAGCTGCTTGATGCAGGCTTTGGAAATCTACAAGAAGTTGCCGAAGACCAACTGCCACGACTGCGGGGAACCGGCTTGTATGGCGTTTGCGTTGAAGGTTCAGATAGGGCAGCGCAAGTTGTCGGAGTGCCACTACGTTAAGGGAGAGGGTAGTGACATGCAAGAGCTTGCTGGTACGGTGGAAGATTCCTACGAGCAAACGAGCAACCGGCTTCAGGCATTGTTGAAGAATGCGGGCTTTAAAGAGTCAGCAGCTGCTCTCGGTGCTGAGTATGATGCCGGCAAGGATGTTATAAAACTGGTGCTGCTGAATAGTCTGGTCGAGGTGCGCCGGGAGGGACTGTTCGAGAAGGATGTGTATTGCCGCGACTCGTGGAGGAAACTCATTGTCTACGATTATGTACTGCGTAAAGGGCGTGCGCCACTGTCAAATGAATGGGTTCCGTTCGAGCATTTTCCGAGGACGCCGTCTCATGTAAAAAGTTTTCAGATGAGGGCAGAGATGGAGCTGGCGCTGCTTTTCGAGAAGGATCCTGACGGTCTCAGGGAGCGGCTCAATAAGTTGGCAGGTGTTGAGATGCCAGACGAGGCGAAGGCCGATCTCGCGTGCCGGTTGGCTCTCCTGCCAAAAGTTCCTTTGTATCTTCAGTTCCGGGCGGCGGACGATGATTTTCCGGCAAGTTGTAAACTCTTTGTGGATTGCAGTGCGATCCAGTACCTTGACATCGAGTATATTGCGCGTCTTGTCGCCAAGTGCGTTGAGCTAGTTACAGGTAAAGCTGTGTGAGTGGCAATAACTCAAACTGTCGCGTCCTGATTTTGATTTGACACGTTATCACTCCTCTCTGCTTCGGGAGTATCTGGCAGAATGAACAGAACTGATAGACTTGAGAAGGAGCATCGGGAACGAATTGTTCCATGTTGGCTGTGTCCTGTTTCCCTGTTCTGAACATTCTGTCAAAACAGAAACTGGTTTATTTCCATTGCATTCCAAATGTGCGGGTCTAGGCTCCGGTCATGTAGTCTATTGTGGACTCATAATTGGAGTGATGTGTTATGAAGCGTGATTCCTCGAAGAAGGCAATTTCGCGCAGGCAGTTCCTGAAGAGTGCTGCTGCAGTTGGCGGCGCAATTGCGATTCCATATTTCATTCCAGCCTCTGCGCTGGGCCGCAACGGAACGGTTGCGCCGAGTGAGCGCATCCTGATGGGCGGAATTGGCATTAACGGGCGCGGTGGTTCGGATCTGTCGTGGATGATGGGTGAACCCGATGTCCAGTTTGTCGCTATTTGTGACGTGAGGAGAGACCGGCGTGAAGCGGTAAAGCGTGCTATTGATAACAAGTATGGTACGAAAGATTGCACGATGCACAGGGATATCCGTGAGTTCCTTGCCGAGCGTACGGATCTGGACGGAGTGCTGATCGCGACAGGGGATCACTGGCATGCGTTAGCCGCCATTCTTGCCATGAGGGCTGGCAAGGATGTCTATTGCGAGAAGCCGTCATGCATGACTATTGCTGAAGGCCAGGCAGTGGCTGAGACAGCGCGCAAGTACGGCCGGGTTTATCAGACTGGCACCCAGCGGCTCAGTGAGGCCAATCATGTGTTTGCGATTGAAACAGCCCGCTCCGGCCGGCTTGGCAAGGTGCATACCGCTTATGCTCACATTGCGCCATGGGATGCGGCAATCATGAGTTATGACAGGAAGCCGGCGCAACCTGAACCGCCTAAAGATGAGGTTGACTGGGACACGTGGCTTGGTCCCTGCCCGTGGCGGCCCTATAACGCAAGTTATGTTCAGGGCGGCTGGCGCGGTTTCTACGATTTCCACACAAGTTGCATCGGCGAATGGGGCGCTCACACCTTTGCCCAGGCCCAGGCCGGCATAGATATGCTGGATACGTCGCCGGTCGAGTACAAGTATGTTGATAACGGCACCGGTGACGGAATGACAACCACTTTTGCTAACGGCGTGAAGATGATCCTCTCCCGCAGTAATAAGTACTGGCATGGTTCATGTGGTGAACGATTCGACGGGCCTGACGGCTGGGTCGCAGCGGCCGACGGTTACTCGAAACCGGATGTGTCATCGCCGGAACTTATGGCTGATTTCAAGAAGGTTATTGCCGACTACATTGCGAGGACGAAGCGGCCTATGAACCATGTGCGCGATTTCTTTGATTGCATAAGAACGCGCCGACAAACTGTGGCGAATGCCGAAGTGATGTACCGGTCAATGTCAACTGTACATGCGGCCAACATCTGTATGTGGCTGAAACGGGATATGAAATTCGATCCGGTTAAGGCGGAATTCCTGAACGATCCCGAAGCAAATCGTCTGCGATCACGGGCGATGCGGGAACCGTGGATTATTTGAGGTGCTGAGAGGGTATTAGGGATACAGTGCGGCTTAGCCGGAGGATTCGCCCTGCCATGCAGGATAGGTAGGGCGAACCGTCCCGGTGAGCCGCGATTGCGGCGGTTGCGCGCAGATGCGCCCGGCAGAGACATAGCGTACAGTTGAAATAAACCGAAGGAGATACGAATAATGACGAAGACGAGACTGACCCTGATTGTTGCACTGTTGTGCGGTGGTATCAATCTGTCACACGGGCAGAGCACTGCCAGGGAGCAGGAAACAAAGCTCATTGAAGTTCTCAAGTCAGGCGCTGAGTTTAGCGCCAAGGCTGATGCCTGCCGGGAACTGGCACGGATAGGGACTGCAGATGCCGTTCCGTCGTTGGTTGCGTTGCTTGCCGACGAGAAACTCACGCATATGGCACGGTACGGTCTGGAGACAATTTCAAGTCCCACCGTGGATGTGGCCCTGCGGGACGCGCTCGGGAAGTTCAAGGGGCGTCCGCTGGTGGGCGTTATAGGAAGCATTGGCGTCCGGCATGATGACAAGGCGGTAAGCGCACTGGCTGGATTCTTGAAGGATGCTGACGCCGATGTTGCACAGGCTTCTGCAAGAGCACTTGGAATGATCGGCACTGCCGACGCAGCGAAGAGTCTGGAAAAGGCACTGAATGGGGCTTCTGCAGCTTTCCAGCTTGCGCTGTGTGAAGGCATGTTCCGTTGCGCGGAAGGATTTGGAGCCAGGAAGGATAATGACAAGGCCATTGCCATATATGACACGTTGCGTAATTTGAAGGATGCTCCGCATCAGATCAGGACAGGTGCCTGGCGTGGCGCCATCATCATGAGGGAGAAGAAAGGGCTGCCTTTGCTGTTGCAGGCCTTTCGCAGTGACGAGCCGGCATTGGTGTCTGCCTCCCTGCGAATTGCAATTGAGATGAAAGAAGCCGGTGTGTCGAAGGCGCTCGCGGACGAACTCGGGAAGGTGCCAGCCGGCCGGCAGATCATGCTGTGCAACGTGCTGGGCAGGCGTGGAG
>JBAXMA010000144.1:0-7577 GCA_037134535.1 bacterium | reverse complement strand
GATCCATCACAGCCCAGGTCAGTCCGGCGGCGGCGGCACCCATATGAGTTCCGACAAAGGCAAATGCAGCCAGTCCGTTTGCGCCCAGTGCGCTGCCGCTATTGAATCCGAACCAGCCGAACCACAGCAGTCCGGCGCCGATGACGGCAAATGGCAGATTGTGCGGTGGAGAAACGACCTTCGGATAACCGGCTCTTCTGCCAAGTACCAGTGCGGCGGCAAGTGCGGCCATGCCGGCGTTGATGTGCACCACCGTTCCGCCAGCGAAATCCAGCGCGCCCATGTTACGCAGGAAGCCGCCCACGCCCCACACCCAGTGACATACCGGGTCATAGATCAGCGTTGCCCACAGAATTGTGAACAGGCAGAACGGAATGAATTTCATCCGCTCAGCGAATGCGCCAATGATCAACGCAGGCGTTATGATCGCGAACATCGCTTGAAAGATCATAAACACCAGATGCGGGATGGTTGCCGCGTAGTCGGCATTCGGCTCGCCGCCCACACCGCTTAAACCGGCCCATGACAGGTTTCCGATAATCCCTTTTACGTCCGGCCCGAATGAGAGAGAATAACCCAGCACCAGCCATTGAATGCTGATGATGCAGGTGATTATGAAACATTGCATCAGGACCGAGAGTACATTCTTGCGGCGCACCAGGCCGCCGTAGAACAACGCGAGGGCTGGTATCGTCATCATGAGAACCAGTGCCGAACTTATCAGCACCCACGCAGTATCCCCTGTGTCCACTTTTGGCGCCGCAGCAGGAGCACTCGCTACGACTGCAGAACTATTAGTGCCCGCCGCCACTGTATCATCTCCAAAGGCCACCCCTGCCAGCATCATAACCGATGCTGTCAACAGGACCATTAAAGATTCCCTGACCCGCCCCGTCACCAGTCTCCATCGCTCATTCATTCTCGTTCCCCTTTCTGTTTCTGTTGCTTTCTCGATGCAATGCTATACGCAAGCACTGTGCCAAGATGCAAATTGGAGCGGGAATGCATGCAAAGAGCCCGTGGAATCGATGAATAGCGATGATGATTCCCTCTGGCTCAGGCATGATGAGGATGACGGATATTGACAATAATGTTATTTGCTCTTGTAGTTTCTACAAAAACGTATTACTAGGTCTGAATCTTTTTTGAGCAGGCTGCTGACGAGTGATAACTGATCGCTGACAGGGAATACATATGAAAGACCGGGCAAATCGAGAAGTTGAAGTACTTTACAAGATATCGCAGTCCACTGCCCGGCCGCACCACGATGTGTCGTCGCTATTGAACGAGATCATGGATATCATGGAGACGGACATGGCGATGGTGCGTGGAACACTCACGCTCCGCCGGCCGGATACCGACATCTTTGTGATTGAGGCCTCCCGGGGGCTGGTGCTTGAGGAGAGACAGCGCGGGCAGTACAGCCTGGGCGAGGGAGTAACCGGCAAGGTGGCCAAGACCGGCAAGCCGGCCCTTGTCCCGGATATTACGAAGGAGCCGGATTTTCTGGACCGCACCAAAGCCAGGAAGGGTGAAAGAGTCGCATTCGTCTGTGTGCCCATTGTGCATCGAAAGCAAGTCATCGGGACGTTGAGTTTTGACCGGCCGGTTGCAGATGACGAACAGCTCAAGCGCGATCTTGATTTTCTACGGCTGGTTGCAGGGTTGATTGCTGAAGCAGTCGCGGGCATACGGGAGCAGATCGAGGAACGTGAAAGCCTTGTGACAGAGAACAGGCGCCTGAGGCAGGAGCTTTCCGAGCAGTACAAACCCGCCAACATAA
Organism: bacterium; assembly: GCA_037134535.1. Lineage (GTDB taxonomy): Bacteria > Verrucomicrobiota > Kiritimatiellia > SPBP01 > SPBP01 > JBAXKQ01. Next base: position 5,794 of record JBAXMA010000144.1, on the reverse strand, counting down.
TCGGCAACTGCAGCAGCATGCGGACCCTGTACCAGCAGATTGCGCAGGTGGCTGACAGCGGGGCTACAGTTCTCATACGGGGCGAGACGGGCACCGGCAAGGAACTTGTGGCGCGGGCCATGCACTACAGCAGTTCGCGTAAGAACGGTCCGCTTGTGAGCGTGAACTGTGCCGCACTTCCCGAGAACCTGGTGGAAAGCGAACTGTTCGGGCATGAGAAGGGCGCATTTACCACCGCGATTCAGCAGAGACGTGGCCGCTTTGAGCAGGCAAGCGGGGGCACCCTGTTTCTTGACGAGATCGGCGATATATCGCTTGCCGTGCAGGCCAAGCTTCTTCGCGTTCTGCAGGAACGCGAGTTCGAACGGGTAGGAGGAGAGAAGACCATCAAGGTCAATGTCAGAGTGATTGCCGCGACGAGCAGGAACCTGGAGGATGCTGTGAAGGAAAGGCATTTCCGGGAGGATCTTTACTACCGGCTTAATGTCTTTCCGATACATATGCCGCCCCTGCGTGAAAGGCGTTCAGACATCATATTGCTGGCGGACTTCTTTGTGCAGAAGTACAACAAGGCGCACAGCAAGATGGTTAAGCGGATTTCCACGGCGGCGATAAATATGATGATGTCGTATCACTGGCCTGGCAATGTCCGTGAGCTGGAGAGCTGTATTGAGCGCGCGGTGTTGACGTGTACGGATGATGTGATCCACGGTTTCAGCATGCCGCCATCGCTCCAGACCAGTCAGCATACGCATACGGCGCTTCTTCCGGCGGAGGGTGCAGACCTCAGGGCCATGGTCGAGACCTACGAGCGCGAGATAATCATTGATGCTCTCAAGAAGCACAGGGGCAACGCGTCATCAGCAGCGCGTGAACTCAAGACGACGCAACGGATACTCAACTACCGTATTAAGCAGACTGGTATAAATCCGAAGAGTTATCGCTCCTCCTGGGACGGCAAAACCGAAGGCGAGGGGAAGCATGACCGGGAAGACTGACCGGGCGGCGCATTCTCGTAATGCTTTGATGCCGGTGTTGTTGTGCATTGTTGTTGCGTACGCGGCCAGCTGCGCGGTTTACAAGTCGGCCGGGCCATTTTCCCGCGATACCCAGCTGGCCAAAGTGGTTTTCACGGCAGTGGATGTCGAGACTACGGGACTGGATCCACGGACCGACCGCATAGTGGAAATCGGTGTAGTGAAGTTCCTCAACGGCCGCAAGATAGATTCACGCAGCTGGCTGGTGAATCCCGGGATGCCAATTCCACCATCCGCCGTGAAAGTCCACGGCATTACGACAGACATGGTCAGGAAAAGTCCCGGCTTCGAACAGATCTTTCCGCTCCTCAAGTCTTTTGTCGGCGATTCAGTTTTGCTCGCGCACAACGCGAGGTACGATGTCTCCTTCTTTAATACCGAAATCAGGCGGACTGCCATGGAGCCGTTGCGGAACCATGTCGTTGACACACTGCCGGTCTTCCGGCAGTGGTTCCCGAAGGCTTCCCGCCATACAATGGCCTTCATGGTTGAATACCTGAAGATTGATGGCGGGGTCTCTCATCGTGGGCAGAGTGATGCGGCATCGCTTTACGAGGTGTTCAAGGTGGGAGTCGCGGCGCGATCATCTGAACTGACCCTTGATGACCTGATAACCACCGCCGGCGGTGAACTGCACTTTGCTGTACAGTAAGAACCGGACAAGTCGAAGGAGTAGCGGAGATCCTCACTCGCTGGTTGACTCATCCTCGTCTTTGACATGACCGCAGATTCCGCGCTTGGACTGCTCAATGAACTCGCAGAGCTCCAGTACGGGGGCCGAGTTTAGCGCTGACCTGATCTGCTGCAGGGCCTGGTGTACATTGAGGCCGGAGCGATACAGGATCGAAAATGCTTTCCGTACCTGCGTCCGCTCGTCTGAGCTGAATTTGGCGCGACGCATTCCCACCACATTGCAGGCGGCGATAGTATTCAGGCTCGTCGGGCGGGTGATGAAGAATGGCGGCACGTCCTGTGAAACCGCTGACAGCCCGCCGAGCATTGCGAGCCGACCGATCTTTACAAACTGGTGAACAGCGCAGTTGCCGCTGATGAATGCTCTGTCACCGACCTCGACATAACCAGCGCACAGCACGCCATTGGCGACAATCACCGAATTGCCCAGTTTCACGTTGTGCGCGAAGTGAGCGTTGGCCATCAGGAAGCACTCATTGCCGATCTCCGTGGCGGATCCTGATTTTGTGCCCCTGTGAATCGTGACGCCTTCCCTGATTGTGCATCCGGCCCCGATCCTGACGTGAGACACTGTCTCCTTGAAGGAAAGATCCTGCGGCAGATCGCCTATGACCACGCCGGCATGGATCTTGCAGCCGGCACCGATTGTGGAATGCTGGAAAATGACGACATGCGGACCTATTGTTGTGCCGTCGCCGATCACGGTATTTGCTTCGATGCAGGCAAACGGGCCTATGGTCACGTTCGATCCGATCACGGCGCCTTTGTCCACAATTGCTGTAGCATGAATGCTCATTGTTTTCTTTCTATTTGAACTCCACGAGGCCAGCTTCACGCATGCTTATGAATCCGCCCTGCTGATGTGCCTCAGGATTTCCAAGGATTATATGGTCCAGCACTTTAATATCAATGATCTTTCCTGCTTCCACAAGCTGGCGTGTGATCCGGATGTCTTCAGCGGACGGCGTTGGATCGCCGGACGGATGATTGTGGGCCAGAATGACGGCCGCGCTGCTGGAAAGGATCGCCTTTTTGAACACTTCGCGCGGGTGGACGAGACTGGCATCAAGCAGTCCCTCCGAGACTTCAGCCGGCGGACCCTTGAGCCGGTTCTTTATATCCAGCATAATCACCCAGAAGACCTCCTTGGAAAGAGTTCTCGCTTTTTCCCGCAGAAGACCGGCGGCATCTTCGGGCGTTCGCACCGCAGTGCTGGCAGAGACCCCTTCATCCATAAGCCTCTTTGCGAGCTCGAGAGTGGCTGAAAGCACTTGTGCTTTGACCGGGCCTATTCCGCGGATATTGCACAGATCCTCCTGCGCAGCGCTGGCTATTCCTGTCAGAGTCTTATGCTTCTGCAGTAGTTCTTCCGCAATTCTGATGACGTTATGGCCGCGTACGCCGCCCCTGAGGATTATTGCCAGGAGGGCTACATCGCTTACTCCCTTGACGCCGAGACGTTCCATCTCTTCTCTCGGTCGCAGGCGCTCCGGCATTTCATGAACAGTGTACGATGCCTTCCGTGCGCTGGCAGTATCATCTGACGATGGGCGCTGGACCATGTTTCCTCCAGGATTCCTTCACAGCTCCGGCGATAGTAGCGGCATCCATGCCGATATCAATGTCTATCCAGTCAACATTAGCCTGATGTCTGAACCAGGTCATTTGTCGCCGGGCGAGCTGGAAAGTGCGGCGTGCGGTCTGTTGAACGGCATCTTCCTCCGTTAGAGAGCCGTTGAGCAGTGCGATTGCCTCGGTGTAGCCGATAGCGCTCCGGGCGGTTGGTGACTGCCCGAACCCTGCAGCCAGCAGGACCTTGACCTCGTCAATGAGTCCGGTCTTGAACATGTTTCTCGCTCTTTGCACGATTCGCATTTTCAATTGTGCCGGATCAAGCCTGAGCCCGGTGATCATTGGTCCGGTGTTTTCGTGTTTCCATGACGCTGGTGGCTGTCTGATGCCTGTGTGTGCCAGCTCGAGAGCCCTGACCAGTCGCCGCGGATTGAGTTTGTCGGACAAGGCATTATATAGTTCCGGTGCAAGTTTGTTCAGCATGCTCTGCAATTCCGCGACGGGTTGGCTTCCGGCAATGCGGTCCAGTTCCGCCCGGAATACCGGATCCGCCGGTGGTGTCTGTGACAGGCCGTGCGTGAGAGCTTTGATGTAGAGACCGGTGCCGCCGGCCACGATTGCTTTCCGGCCGGACATGGCGATTTGAGAAATAGCAGCAAGTGCGGAATTCCTGAACAGGCCAACGCTGAACAGCGAACCGGCGTCCACGAGATCCATGCACCAGTACCGTGCACGAGCTCTGTCTTCGCAAGTCGGCTTTGCGGTGCCAAGGTCCATTCCGCGATAAACCAGCATGGAATCCGCGGATACAATATCGAATTGATCGTCCTCGGCCAGTCGTTGAGCCACAGCGCTCTTGCCGGTGGCTGTCGGCCCAACCAGAAAAAACGCACTCATTATCGCTGTATCTTTTGTCAAAAGCGCCATTTCGTTCATGTGAGTTCCTGTATCGTACGGCAGGCAAGTCTGTTCCGCCAAGATCAATTCCGGAACATGAGGGCTTAATTCTGGTCTCAATTCAGAGTTGACGAACTTGCGCTTAGGATGGACACTACTTTAAACGAGTGGTTGTGAACTCTTGCAGCAAGGGCGGCATCAGTTGGCATGACAGTATTGTCTTTTTGGCAGAATAGAATTTCCGCAGGCACGGAATGGCGTCATTCCGAAAGGGGTTGCAATGAAGGGTGTTCGGTCGCTTCCGTCGCTCATGATTGGTGATCTTGATATTAATCCGCCTATTATTCAGGGAGGGATGGGTGTCAGGGTGTCTGTTGCCGGCCTGGCTTCAGCGGTTTCAAATGAGGGATGCCTGGGCACAGTAGCAACTGTGGGCACTGGCGAAGAGTGGCCTGACGATTCTCTTAATTATACCACAAGATCCTACCTGAGTCTCAGGGCCGAGCTTCAGAAGACCAGATCACTGACTGCCCACCCGTTTGCGGTAAACATCATGTGCGTTCTGAATAACTACGACAGTCTGGTCAAGGCTGCAGTTGAAGAGAACGTCGCCGCCATCATTTCGGGGGCAGGTCTGCCGCTTAAGCTGCCTTCGCTAGTGGGAAATGCGCGAATTAAGCTTATTCCGATAGTCTCTTCAGGTCGTGCTGCGGATGTGATTGCGCGCACATGGGCGCGGCGATATTCGCGGGCACCGGATGCGTTTGTGGTTGAAGGTCCGCTCGCCGGCGGCCATCTCGGCTTCAAGCTGGAAGATGCGCTACACCCGGATACCAGTGTCCTGGACAAAGCAGTCAAGGAGGTTCTGCAGATTGCTGCTGAAGTTGGAGAGACGGCTGGCAGAAAGATTCCCGTTGTTGCGGCGGGTGGCGTTTTTGATGGACGTGACATTGCGCATTTCCTGCAGCTTGGTGCCAGCGGCGTGCAGATGGCCACCAGATTTGTTTGCACTCACGAGTGTGACGCGTCCCTTGAGTACAAGCAGGCGTATGTTAACGCCAGCAAGGAAGACATCATGCTGATCAAGAGCCCGGTCGGCCTGCCACTTCGTGTAATCCGGAATAAATTTGTGGATCGCATCACCAGCGGGGAGAGAGTCGAGTTCAGGTGTCAGTATCAATGCCTTGCCACTTGCGATCCGAAGACGACCAAGTATTGCATAGCGCAGGCGCTGCTGAATTCCTACCATGGCAATATGGCCATAGGTTTTACCACCTGCGGCGCCAATGCCTATCGCATCAACAAGATCGTTTCCGTGCACGAACTTGTCCAGGAACTGGTTCACGACGCCGCTAAGAGCCTGTCCGAAATCCCTTCTGGCGCCGGGCTCGCATAGCTCGCCGGAGGAATTGACGACGAGCGCCTGAAACCGGATGACGGAGTTTGCAGCTTCGCGAGGCGGCCCCCGCTACGAAGCACAGGACGCGACGCCGGTTTTCGGCTAAGGCTCCGGTTGCCTTTGTGACAGCACCCCGCGCTTCCATTCCGCGCAGACTACCGCCGCCGCTGTCGCTAAGTTGAGCGATTCCGCATGA
>JBAXMA010000143.1:0-7584 GCA_037134535.1 bacterium | reverse complement strand
CTGCTACACTCTGCGAACTGACCACGTCATTACCCGGTCAGCAACGATAATTATTGCGCATTTCCGTTTATGATATGAACAGGGATCCATTAAAGCAAGAAGAAAGCTCGACGTGGTTTTTCGCAGGTCTTTTCGCAGGTCTTGCGCTCTACGTGGGTGCGTGATAAAGTCGTCATTCATTTTGTGTATATTCAGGTGTCTTGATTGTTAAAGCGTGAAGGGTTGGTAAGTCATGAAAGAAAAGTATCCATTTGCTGAGATTGAACCGAAATGGCAGGCGTTTTGGAAGGATAAAGGCTTCTTTGCCACAGACACATCAAAGGTAGCTAAAAAATACTACTGCCTGATGATGTTCCCGTATCCATCGGCTGCTCTTCATGTCGGGCATGGCCGGAACTACATTATCGGCGACGCTGTCGCCCGGTATAAGAAGATGCATGGATTGAGCGTTCTGACTCCGATGGGGTGGGACGCTTTCGGCCTTCCTGCTGAAAATGCAGCCATCAAGACCGGGACTCACCCGCGGACCACGACGCTGAACAATATCGCGACCATGAAACAGCAGCTGGCGACGTGGGGTGTCTGCTACGACTGGGACCGTGAAGTAGCTGCCTGCCAACCTGATTACTACAAGTGGACCCAGTGGCTGTTTCTTCAGAATTTCAAGAGAGGTCTGGCATATCGTGCCCGCGGTCTGGTGAACTGGTGCCCGTCCTGTCAGACAGTTCTCGCCAATGAACAGGTAGTGGTCGGCAAGTGCGAGCGATGCGACGCGGAAGTTGATCGGCGGTCCATGGAACAGTGGTTCCTGCGCATTACCGCATATGCACAGAGACTTCTGGACGACCTGTCCAAGCTCGGTGGATGGCCGGAGCGGGTTAAGACAATGCAGACCAACTGGATTGGCCGCAGCGAAGGAACAAGGGTGGATTTCAAGCTTGTGCCACCGGATGCCGGGGGCAAAGACGCTGTTGATGTTGTGTCCTGCTATACGACACGCGTGGATACGATCTACGGTTGCAGCTACATGGTTCTGGCCCCGGAATATCCGGGGCTGGCAGAAATGATCAAGGGACTGCCAAAGGAAAATGACGTACTGGCTTATATCAAACAGGCGTCGGCAAAGGCGTCGCTGGAGCGTACTGCCGATACGCTTGAGAAGACTGGTGTCTTCACGGGTCGTTATGTAATGAATCCGTTCAATAACGAGAAGGTTCCGTTGTGGGTAGCGGACTACGTTCTGATGGAATACGGGACGGGCGCGGTTATGGCCGTGCCAGCTCATGACACGCGGGACTGGGCATTCGCGAAGCGGTATGGCCTGGACATAAGGATCTCGATTCAGGACAAGCAGAAGAGCCTGCACGTTGATGAGATGGGAAATGCTTATGTTGAAGATGGGATTACCGTTGATTCGGGCCCGTTCTCAGGTATGCCCAACAGGCAGGCAATCCCCAAGATGACGGAGCATGCTAAAAAGCAGGGCTTTGGCGATGCCATGGTGCATTATCGCCTGCGTGACTGGCTGATCAGCCGCCAGCGCTATTGGGGTGCGCCGATTCCGATCATCTACTGTAAGGACTGCGGTGTGGTGCCGGTACCGGAGAAGGATCTGCCTGTGCTGCTGCCCGATAATGTGGAATTCAGGCCCAACGGTGAGTCGCCGCTGGCCCGCTGTGAAGAGTTTATGAATGCGAAGTGCCCGAAATGCGGGAAGCCCGGCAGGCGTGAGAGCGACACGATGGACACTTTTGTCGACTCCAGCTGGTATTTTCTGCGCTATCTTTCCCCGCATGACACGGAACAGGCCTTCGATTCCGAGACCTGCAACAATTGGCTCCCGGTCGATCAGTACATTGGCGGCGTTGAGCACGCCATTTTGCACCTGATGTATGCCAGGTTCTTTACCAAAGTCCTGTTTGATATGGGCCTGGTCAAGTTTGATGAGCCGTTCGCTCACCTGTTTACTCAGGGAATGATATGCAAACGCAGCGAGACTGACGGCCAGCTCTACAAGATGTCGAAGAGGAAGGGGAATGTTGTAAATCCGGCAGCGCTGATCAGTGACTATGGCGCTGATACCGTCCGGCTTTACACCATGTTTATCGGGCCGCCTGAGAAAGATGCCGAGTGGAATGACCAGGGCATTGAAGGTGCGGTGCGATTCCTCCGCAGACTGTGGCGGCGGGTCTATGACAATCATGACGTGTTGACGGCAGCGCGCGGATTGCAGTGTGATCTGACTGCAATGGGAGACAAGGAGCGGGATCTCTACCGTAAACTTCACGAGACCATCGGACGTGTGACGCATGACATGGAAGGCGATTTTCACTTCAATTCAGCAATCGCTGAGATCATGGAACTGATGAATGCCGTGGATGCCTGCGGAGTAACCCCTGACAGCAGCGATCAGCAGAAGGCCGTTTATCGGGAGGCTGTTGAGACCGGTATAATGCTGCTGTCGCCGTTTGCGCCGCATATATGCGAGGAACTTTGGCAGGAGTTTGGGCATGAGACCAGCATTCTCAAGTCATCGTGGCCGCAGGCTAACAAGGCAGCAGTTGCACGCACCGATGTTGAGATCGTTCTGCAGATCAATGGCAAGGTGCGCGACCGGATGACTGTGGAAGTCGGGCTGGATGCCAAGGAACTTGAAAAACGCGCATTGGCCAGAGAACTTGTAAGCAAGTTCATTGAGGGACATGTAGTCAGGAAGATAATTGTTGTGCCTGACAAGCTTGTCAATATCGCGATCTCGTAGTTGTGCCGGAACTGGTATGTTCCTGCAGGCATGGAGCTATGACTTCATTCCGGGATAGTGACGTCCGGCAGACTTCTGAAGCTGGAGCGACTGGCGCTGGCGATCAGGAGAAACGGCCATGGATCATAGGACAGCTGCTCAAGGGGCTGAGCCTCATGACCCCGCGTGAGCAGCAGGCAGTGCTCATTGTACTTCTACTGTCACTCCTCGGGATCGGAGTGAAGACGTGGCATTTGTGGCGAGTGGCGGGCTCGCAGGCGCAACCGGCGTCAGTGACGATGCCTGCATCTGTCAGAACTAACAAGCCTCAGTGAAGCTGGAATGGGGGTGGAGTATGAGTGATGATTGCGTGTTTTGCAAGATAGCTGCCGGAATGATTCCCAGCGTCAAGGTGCACGAAGATGAGCATGTTCTGGTGTTTATGGATATTGGTCCGGTGACAAAGGGACATTCTCTGGTGATCCCGAAGGCGCATCATGACCCGATCATCAATGTTCCGGTCTCTCTGCTGCAGAAGGTTATTGCTGTGGTTCAGCAAGTAGCCAGAGCCCAGCTGGATGGCCTCGGTGCGGATGGGGTCAATGTAACGCAGGCCAATGGTGAAATAGCCGGCCAGGTAATACCTCACGTTCATTTTCACGTGATTCCGCGATTCAAGGATGATCCGCATTCCTGGACTTGTCCCCAGCGCAAGTACGACTCTGACGAAGAAATGGGTCAGTATGCGGCGAGGATAAAAAATGCGATGAAGGGGTGATTTTCTTGTCCAGTGGTCCAACTTGGCCGATGGAATGATGTGCTTGAACACTGAACACTTGCATTTCAGGTCAGTTGTCCGTTGTGATCACGTACTGTTGAAGTCCTTGAATTGTGTCAGCCGGCGACTTGCTTTGGAATGAATTGATGCCGAGCGCCTGCGCAGCCTCCACATTCTCCTTCCTGTCATCAATGAAAAGGGTCTCTGCCGGACTTGCGGCGATGCATTTGAGTGCTTCACGATAAATCCTGGGATCGGGTTTAACGCATCCGAGCAGATGGGATGCCATAACGGCATCAAACTGTCTGGCGAGGTCCGTTGTTATGAAGTAGTCCCAGTGCCCGAAGAATGTGTTTGATAGAACGCCGAGAGAGTAGCGGTCCGCGAGCGATCCGATCAGACCCGGAATTTCGGGATAGACCCTGTCAACCTCGGGTCCGAACCATTCGGTGATCATGGCAGGGGTGATTGAGCCGTTAAACTCCCTGTTCACGATGCTTGTAAATTCCTCGGCGCCGAATTCGCCGGTACAGAGTTTGCGGGAAGCATCAATGTTCAGCAGAAATGTGTGCAGCACCTCTGTTTCTATGCCGAGGAATTCGGAGATCCGACCTGTTCCAAGTGGAACATGATCCACCAGAACATTGCCAAGATCAAAGAGTATCCAGTTGATTGTGTCGTGTCGCATAGTCATTGTCCGTATTCAGTATGTCACGACTATATACCAGCCGGTGTGCCTAAGTCCATAGCTTGCGGGTGTCCCTGTTTGATTTTCTGCAGGGATTTCATTCTTACCAACATTCAGATCCTGCTCTAGCTGATGAATTCTGCAAAACAGGTCTCAATCCGCGACTGACAGCGCAGGAATGCGTCAACAACTTGCGGGTCGAACTGCTTGCCGCGTTCGCGTACAATCTCGGCTACCGCGGTTTCGACGCTCTGGCTTGGTGAGTAGGGGCGATTGGCCCTTACGGCATCGAATGTATCCACAACGGCAAAGATTCTTGCGCCTGTGCAGATTTCCAGGCCCTTCAGCCCGCGGGGATAACCCGTGCCATCGAAATGTTCCTGGTGGGAGTATACGATTTCTGCCACCTCTGACAGGGCAGGGGAGACACTGACCACATCGTAACCGACGCGGGGATGAGACTTTACGATTTGCCACTCTTCATCCGAAAGAGAGTCTGTCTTCAGCAGGATAGAGTCCGGCATTATGATTTTGCCGATGTCGTGAAGAAGAGCGCCTTGCCTGACGATTTCGGCTTGTTCCGTGGAAAAGCCCATTTCGACTGCGAGAATCTGGGCCATGTTTGCGACGCGTTTGCAGTGCTGACCAGTCTTCTGTTCGCGGGTCTCGAGCATGCCGGCAAGCACTTCCATGGTTGTTCGATGTGACTGTCTGGTGTTTTCAAGTGTGCGGCTCAGTGCTTCGCTGCGTTCGGTGACCATGGCTTCAAGATGTTTCTGATACCGGTGGTTTTCCTGGAGGAGTTTTCGATACTGCATCCCGCGCTCAAGCGCTTCAAGCAGCCGCGCCGCAGTAAATGGTTTCTGCATGAAGTCACTTGCACCACTCTTCAGTGCGCCAGTTGCAGCAGTGACAGATGCATAGCCGGTCATGACTACTCCTGCAATGGACTCGTCAATCTTCCGCAACTGGAGAAGAGCCTCCAGCCCGTCCTTTTTGTTGTCGAGATTCAGGTCGACCAGCGCTACATCGATGGCTTCCCGTTCCAGAAGAGCAATGGAGATAGCGGCCTCAGTGGTTAGCGCGGTCGTGACACTGTAGCCGGCTTTGCAAAGGATCATTCTCGCCATCTCGCAGATGTTTGGTTCGTCATCAAGCACGAGAACTCTTCCCTTTGACGTGGAGTCGCTCTCCGCGATTATGTTATTGGGCGACTGACGAGACATATTGCTTGAGGCTTTGTCTGTGAGGAGATCCGTGGCTCCCGCGAAACAAGCCCTGTCGCGACCTGCCTGCTTGGCACGGTAAAGAGCTTGATCGGCACGGATCAGGGTGAGTTGTGCGTTGTCGATGCTGCCGGAGCCGAATGCTCCGCCTATCGAAATTGTTATCTGCAGATTATGGGTTCCCTTGCAGAAAACGTGCTGATGGAATGCATCAATAAGGCGGCTGGCGATCCGGCGTGTTTCCACCATGCCAGTCAGTGGCAGCAGTACAACAATTTCGTCGCCTCCGTAGCGGCTGACAACATCGATTGAACGCACCGTGCTCGCGATCAGTTTGGCTGACTCCATGAGAACCTGATCGCCCACCGGGTGGCCATAAGTGTCGTTAGACACCTTGAACCGGTCTATATCCATGATCAGGAGACCGGTAGGCATTCCGCGACGTTCTCCGAGCAGCCACACCCGACTGAGTTCTTCCTCGAATCCCCGCCGGCTGAACAGTCCTGTCAATACATCGCGGACTGCCATTTGCCGCATTTTCTCGACTAGTTCTTCGCGGACATCTTGCGCTTCTTTGAGTTCGGTGATGTCGTTGATCAGTCCGTCATAGGCAATCATCCGGCCATCTTCATCGAGGGTAGGCACCGAGATGTTCCGCACCCAGCGGACAGATCCATTCTTGTGGCGGATGCGGTGCTCCGCGGTGTGTGTAAGAGTACTGCTGAGAAAGGTGGCTATCTGCTCTGTGACGGCGCCCCGGTCTTCCTCGATGATCATGCGATACCAGAGGAGAGGATCTGCCTGATATTCCGCATCAGTGTAGCCGGTAATCTGCAAGCTGCCTGGATAGTAAATGGTGCGTATCGGCTTCATGTCCTTCAGGATGACAGTGAACATGAATCCTCTGGAGGCGGTTACAACACGCTCGTAACGTTCGCGGCTTGCCTTTAATTCCAGCGCCATGGCTTTCTGGCTGGTGATATCCTCAGCAACCTTCAGGTAATGCTCTGTGATGCCCTGCGGATCACGGATGGGGGAGAGAACAACAGACTCCCAGTACAATTCTCCATTCTTCCTGCGGTTGTGAAACTCGCCGCGCCAATCCTTGCCAGCTTTCAGGTCTTTCCAGACTTCCGCATACTTGGCTGCAGACATCTCGCCGGATTTCAGCATGCGCGAGTGCTTTCCGATCAGTTCATCTCTGGAATAGCCTGTCGCACTGCAGCAGAAGACGTTGACGTATTCAATGATTCCAGATAAATCTGTGATGACGACGATGCTCGGGCTTTGCTCAACTGCCCGCAAAAGCACGACTCCAAGGTTACTGGCCAGACGTTCGATCATCGCACGTCCTCTCACGTTCTCTGCTTCGAATGAAGACTGGCGGAGGGGGTGGGATTTGAACCCACGGCACCCTTGCGGGTGCACATGATTTCGAGTCATGCGCGTTCAACCAGGCTCTGCCACCCCTCAAAGTAATGTTTACGGGCCTTTCGTGAAATGCCCATTCTTTCCGCTTGCCTATTATGACAGTTTATGACAAACTTCCGTCAGACAACAAAGAAGGGAGCTGTCATAATGCACAAGCGAACGCCGAAGATATACGAGCAGGGAGAAACCGTCAAGCAGTACGTCCTTGCATACTACGAGGGCGACCGGCGCATAAGGATGACCTTTGCGACTATGGCCGAGGCGGAGAAGGCCAAGCGTGAAGTTGAACAGCGGAAGACCGCTGACGTCGAGAAGCAAACCATTCTCTCAAAGAAGATTGGTCTACAGGCTGAGAAACTCGGACCTAAAGATCTGCTTGATGCCGTGAAGGGGCTGAGCATTCTGAAACGGCAGACAAGTCTCGAAATTGCCGCCACGTTCTACGCCAAGCATCACCCGGCAGGAAAGAAACGAACTGTGAGTGAGTGCGTGAATGACTTCCTGCTTGCCAAGTCAGAGGGAGGCCGCCGTCTTGCGACGGTGAAAGCGTATCGGGATAAGTTGAACCTGTTCACCCGAAACATGAACGGAAAACTGATCAACGAGATCACGGCGGATGTCTTGGAGGAATGGCTCCGGCAGCGGAAGGTTGGAACGGCAACACGGGTACCGCCTCGCGGACTCCCAACGAAGAGAAAGTTCTTCCGTCCCAACGCGAGCG
>JBAXMA010000142.1:0-7625 GCA_037134535.1 bacterium | reverse complement strand
GACATGGTCCGGCTGGTAAGTTCCGGTACTGAAGCGGTCATGTCAGCCCTCCGTCTGGCGCGGGGCTTCACCGGCCGGCGCAAGATCATTAAATTCGATGGCTGCTACCACGGGCATGCCGACTACCTTCTCGTAGCAGCTGGAAGCGGGCTGCTGACAGGCGGAATCACGTCATCAGCGGGCGTCTCTCCCGCCGCAGTGGCCGAGGTTCTCGTGGCTCCATATAACGATCTTGAATCTATAGAAAAGATCCTCACTTCCAGAGAAGGCAAGGAAGTGGCAGCCCTCATAGTCGAACCCGTGGCAGGCAACATGGGACTGGTTCCGCCAGCGCCCGGATTCCTGAAAGGACTTCGCAAACTGACCAGGGCAGCGGGCTCACTTCTGATCTTCGACGAAGTCATAACCGGTTTCCGCCTCGGGCCCACTACTTATGGATCACTCTGTGGCGTGACACCTGATCTCACCTGTCTCGGGAAAATCATCGGAGGCGGAATGCCAATGGGCGCGTTTGGTGGTCCGGCAGAAATCATGCGATGCCTGGCTCCGCTCGGACCAGTCTACCAGGCGGGACCGCTGAGCGGTAATCCAGTGGCTGTGGCGGCGGGAATGAAGACCCTGCAGCTTCTCGAGAAAGAGAACCCCTACGCTGTTCTTGCGGCTCGCGGCAAACGTCTTGCGGACGGCATCAATGCCGCAGCACGCAAACACGATGCTATCATGCATTGTGCCCATCTCGGAGGAATGTTCACTCCGTTCTTTACAAGAGAGCCGGTGACCGATCTGACCTCCGCCAAGTGCTCTAACACAAAAGCTCATGCCGCATTCTTCCACGGCATGCTTGACCGCGGTTTCTACCTGCCGCCTGCGCAGTTCGAAGCTGCCTTCATCTCGGATGCCCACAGCGACAAGGATATTGAACAGTTTGTAGCAGCAGCAGGCAGAGTGTTTTCGACCATGGCATAGCGCCGGATGTATAGTCAAACTGGAGCAAGATCCGAATACCTGGATACAAATACGATCCAAGTGAAGTACGCCGCAAAAAGAAGCTCACTCCGGTATTATTTTCTTGTCACAGGAGTGCTATCTGGTCTTCACTGAGAGCCGTTTAAATAGTCGAGTGTTATACAGCAACAGCAGGTATGAATATGGAGGACAGCATGAAGGTATCAGTATTGGCAGCGTGTGTAGTGGCAGGTGTCATGGTGGCGGCAAACGGTCAGGCTGGAGATGCGGCCGAATTTGTCGGCGTCAAGTCCTGCAAAATGTGCCACAAAGGCGAGAAGAAGGGTGATCAGTTCGGAAAGTGGGAAGCAAGCGCACATGCCAAAGCATACACGATGCTGGCAAGTCCTGAAGCCAAAGCTGCTGGTGCAAAAGCAGGGGTAGACAAGCCACAGGAGAGCGGAAAGTGCCTGAAGTGCCACGCGACCGCTTACAATGGAACCGAGACCAGGCAGTCCGAGACTGTCACGCTCGAAGAAGGTGTGAGCTGCGAGTCATGCCACGGTGCCGGCAAGGGCTACAAGAGTGCTGATACCATGAAGAGCCATGAAGCATCCATAAAGGGTGGCATGGTTTATCCCGCGACAAAAAGCTGCGAGATCTGCCATAACGATAAGTCACCGAGCTGGAAAGCCGATCGGTACACGACGAAGGATGGCAAGAAGGTCGGCTTCGATCCTGAACAGGCCGCAAAGAAGATCGAGCACCTTGATCCCAACATCAAGAAGTAAGTACGGGCCTGCTGACGCTCGTCAGCTCAAGTTCTGAAGAAGTGAAGTTAAAACCGCGGAAGAGACACATGTCTCTCCGCGGTTTTCTTTTAATGCTTAGACCCATCTGAAGAGTTATTCTTCTCCCAGGCCTTCAGTGACGTCGCAAGCCACGATCTGTCCTTGTCCGTATGACACTGCAAACATGCGCTCGGCGCATTGGCCTTCTTTGCGATGTCGGAAGTGTCCAACTGGAAGCGATGAGAGTGAATATTGTAACCACTGGTCTCACGCTCCAATCGCGGCATGTGACAATCGGAACAAAGAAGACTGCGCGTGATGGCATTCTTGCCGTCCTTTTGCAGCGGAGACTTACTAATCGCAGGCGGGTGCTTCGTGTGCTGATCAATCAGCTTTCCATCTCCAGAAGTGGTGAACACCTGGTATCCGAGACTGTTGGCGTCATGACATCTCAGGCAGACGAATTGAGATCTTCTATGAGTCAAGTATCGATCCGTAAAGGCCATAAGGCGCGTCGCCGTCGAGGCGGACTTGACGTTCCTGAAGCGATGAACCTGATGGCAGTCAAAGCAAGCCAGTCCGTTTTCAAAATGTTTGCTTTGGCGAAGTTCATTGAACTGTGAGTGGTGCTGCTTTGCTGCTCCGTTCTCCCAGAACATATCCGTGGCTTTATCAGGCACAGGTGCGTCAAATACAAAGACCTTCGAAAGATCGGATCCTGGAAGAAAACCAGTTGGATACGGCAGGTGGTCAGTGGTTCCTTCACCACGTGAGTGACACTGCGCGCAAACGTAAATACGCAATGCATCTGACGCAGTGGCCGGGTTGACTATGTCGTCACGATGAAGCGTCTCTGAATGTTTCGCTCCAGGTCCATGGCAGTGTTCGCATGCGATTGAGGATTCAACAAAGGTCCGTGACTTCGGATCGTACCCCGTTGTATGGCAGCCTGCACAGCGTTCATACCAATCGGGCACATTGGATGAATCTTCTTTCCTGCTGCCGGCATGGTGGTCCCAGAGGTCCCTGCTGAATGGCTCCCACGCCCGTTTATCAACATCATATTGGTGTTCGATCGGAACCAATCGATCTGCAATATTCTCTAAAAACACCAGCTTGTGCATATTCCCGAGCACGTAGGCCACTCTCGCTACGGCAACGGGCGCCGATGCGCTGAAGACATGCAATTCTTTCAGGGTGGCGTCATTGGTTGGCGATCTCATAAAACGGGAGTGCAAAGTTTCAGACCAGCTGACCATCTGCTGTTTGTGACACTTGGCACATTTTGCAGATCCCGTGTAACCTGATTTCACGTCCGCGAATGCGGTTCCTCCGGCAACTACTGCTGCAACCAACGCAATCAATGTCTTCACCGCGCGACCGGTTCCTGCGATATTCACAGCGACCTCCCTGCTTAAGACCGAGCTTTAGCTATCATTTGATGAAAGACTATCGAGAAACATAACTCTATTGTGTGTTCGATTTTAGCAGATCTCAGCATGCTGACAACTACTTTTTGCCGTTACCTGAACCCACGGGCGCATCTGCGATTGGGTGCAACCGACGTAATCGCGGCTCACCGGGACGGTTCGCCCCAAAAAGTCAGTTTCTTACATGGTAGGGCGAAGCCTCCGGCTGAGCCGCATCTAATCGCAGATGCGCCCTGAACCCGCACTATTGACGCCGCAAACGTCGACTTTCCAGCATTCTGAGCATTCTGAGTTACTGCCCCTTTCGTCCTATATAAACTTGAGTTCCTACCACAACGTAGGCATAATCAAAAAGTCATATGTTTCAGAAAGAACGTATCATGCATGATGAGCGACATAGAGACCGGCAATCTGATGCTATAGCAAACAACCCGCTTATTAAGGCACTCGGAAGTCTGTCGGAGGAGTTACTTGGCATACGATTCATCATTCTCATACCTGATGAAGGCGGATGGCGAGAAGTCGCTCCCGCTGGCGGAAAGACTCTTTCAGATTACTGCCGGTTGATTCAGTCCACCGAGGATGGTGCAAAACATTGCCGCATGTGCCATGTGCTCATGTCAGTGGCAATGCGTGGTGAAAATCGTGCAGAGCAGCAGTGCCATGCAGGCCAGAAAGTATTCATTGCGACCAGCCAGAACAAGGATGGCGGAGACCTGGCAATTCTGAGTGCCTGCACGTATCACAGTCCATCCGCCGTGACAACCGTCCGCGCTCGCGCCAAGAAGCTGGGCATTGATGTCAGGCAACTGGAGAAAGCGTTTCGCAACCTTCCAAGATTGACTCCAAAAACCAGAGCCATAGCCAATGCCGTTCTGCAAGTTGTCGCAGAGGGGGTGGCACAGGTTCTGCGTTCAGAACGGAGTGCCACCCAGAACCGGCAAGCCGAAGAAAGATCGCTTCCCTCTACTCAGATAGGGACTGAAGTCAAGGCAAGGCTTAGTGATGTGGCACTGATAGATCACGACGAAAAACGATCGGTGAGCGCAGCTTCATCGCAAGCACCAATGCTGGTCCGTATCCTGACACGGCTCGTAGACGAACGGCCCGAGCTTCCTTTCATAGAGAAAGATATCGCTGCGGCAGCACGAACAACCCCGAACTATCTATCGGCGCTGTTCCGGCAGCATGTAGGAATATGCTTTTCGGATTACGTGAGCGAGAAACGTCTCGCTCTCGCGAAAGACCTGCTGAGAGACATGACTTTGAGTATCAGTGAAGTCTCGAGGCGGGTCGGATACGATGATCCCGGCTATTTTACTCGCAGATTCCGTCAGGCTACAGGATTATCCCCTCGAATCTGGCGTCATCAACGTCTGACTCCGAGAAAATAGCTGGCAAACAACTATTCCGGCCGGTCCTGACTGGAATTGAATATAAGGAAGGAACGGCTGAAATGAGTGAACAAGGAACGAAAGCAAGGGTATCAAACCTGTTGAAGAACTGGATCAGCATTGTGGGAATATTGCTGGGCATGATGGCATTCATCCTCGGAACTGCACTGCTGGTCATCGACATACTGAATGAACATTCCAACCCATATCTGGGGCTCGTTGTTTACGGCATTATTCCCATGATGATCTGCGGCAGCTTGCTGCTGACAGCAATCGGTATGGTGAGAACGTTTCAGCACCGCAGGGAAGCAGGCGCTGACGTTCCGCTGCTCAAGTGGGACCCACGAGATGGTCTTCCGCTGAAAAAACTCTTCGTAGCGGCACTTCTTCTCGGCATTTTCGCGGTTGTTTCGCTCGTTGCTTCATACCAGATGTACCACTTTACGGAATCGGTCGAGTTCTGCGGGAAGACTTGCCATAAAGTCATGAGCCCTGAATATACGACTTTCCAAAACTCACCGCATTCCAGGATGCTTTGCACGTCCTGCCATATCGGTCCTGGCGCTGAATGGTACGTCAGAGCCAAGGTATCGGGGCTCTATCAGGTGTATTCAGTAATAGCGAACAAGTATCACCGCCCGATTGAAAGTCCGGTGGTCAATCTGCGTCCCGCCAAGGAAACCTGCCTTGCGTGTCATTGGCCTCAGAAGTTTTTCGGTGCTGTAATGAAGTCATGGACCACCTACCTGCCTGACGAGAAGAACTCCCCATGGACCATTAAGATGCTGCTCAATATAGGCGGTGGCGATCCGGCTCATGGCGCCATTCACGGCATCCACTGGCACATGGAAGGCATCAACACTGTGGAGTACATCGCCTCGGACCGCAAGCGATCCGTTATTCCATGGATTCGCGTAACGGATCAGCATGGAAAGATTACAACTTATCAGACAAAGAATGAAAAGGAGCGTCTTTCTCCGGAACAAGTGACCACACTGCAGGCGCGGCGAATGGATTGCCTCGATTGCCACAATCGCCCGTCCCATCGGCTTCTATCTCCCTATCAGGCCCTCGACATGGCGATGTCAGATGGAAAGATCGACAAATCAATGCCCGGCATCAAGAAGACGGCAGCAAAGCTTCTGGCCACCAAGTATGATACTTCTGCGCAGGCTGATACAGCCATCACTGCCGGTTTAAAGGAGAAGTACCCGCAGCATCCGAAGCTCGACGAAACAATCAAGGAAGTTCAGGCCATTTATGGTCGTAATTTCTTCCCTGAAATGAAAGCGCGCTGGGACGAGTATCCAAATCTCACCGGCCACAAGATTACCGCCGGCTGTTTCCGCTGTCACGATGGCCAGCATTTTAACGAGTCTGGCATCGCTATCCGGAAGGACTGCAATTTGTGTCACACAATCCTGGCCCAGGGATCCGGCACCGACATAGACCTCAAGGGATTGATGGTAAACGGCATGGAGTTCAAACATCCCGAGGATATTGAAGACGCTTGGAAAACAGACCGCTGCGACTCATGCCACACCGGCGCCCCGTGATCAATGGCTCTTGATCACTGACTGTAATAGCGGCCCCGGCTATTACAGTTGTCTGTACTATCCACGATGACAAAGAAGCTTCGACAGCAAGCAACGGTTTTGATAATGTTCTGAATACGTCCTATACTTAGTAGATTTGTCCAGTGTCGCATTCTATAAATATATGTCTTACTCATAACCACGTTGACGTGTACTTTCTGTCTGTGTAAATGTATTAGCAAGTTACAGGAGGCTTGATGTTGCGCAAAACCCGGATGACATCGCAAATGGTACCCGTCTCCCGGGTCGTACCTTGTTTACGTGCCGCGCGAAAGTTTGTTTTCAGCCTCGCGATTGCCCTCACTGTAGCCACCGGAGCATTGGGATCAACCCCCACCAACAGCGAATGCCTGGAGTGTCACTCTTCCAAGGGCGAGTTCACGACCAATGCGGCAGGAAAGCGTATTTCGCTTTTTGTTGACGCTAAATTATTCAAAACATCAGTACACGGGGAGCTTTCGTGTACTGAATGCCATCAGGACATCAAAGATCTTCCTCACAGCGAGCGGCTTGCACCCGTCAAATGCGCCAGCTGTCACGAAAGCGAAGGCAAGGAGTACTCCGGCAGCATCCATGGCATGAGCAAGGCCATGGGAGCATCGGCAGCTGCCGGGTGCGTTGACTGTCATGGCAATCACGCGATACTGAAGGTCAAGGATCCAGAATCACCCGTCTTTAAGATGAATCTGCCTCGCACATGCGCTAACTGTCACAACAATAGCAAGCTGACCAGCGAGTATCGCATGAAGTACCCGGACGCGGCGGCACAGTATGCCGAGAGTATTCATGGACGCGCGCTCCTTAAGCTTGGCCTCATTGTGGCACCGTCATGCAACGACTGCCATGGCGTCCACAATATCAGACGAAGCGTGGATCGCAGTTCTCCCATTAATCACAGCAATGTGGCCAAGACATGCGGTAAGTGCCATGTGAGTGTCGAAAAGACTTATGCAGCCAGCGTGCACGGACGAATACTTGCCAAAGGCGACACCAGGGGTCCGGTATGCAGCGATTGCCACTCGGCACATCAGATTGAGTCGCCGACAACCGGTCACTTCAAGGCGCTCAGTGACGAACGCTGCGGCAGCTGCCACAAGGACCGGCTTGAGTATTACCGCGAAACCTACCATGGTAAGGCGATGGCACTCGGTGGTCCCAATCTCGCACCAACCGTAGCAGCCTGTTATGACTGCCATGGCCACCACGACGTCCTGCCAACGTCAGATCCGGCATCGCGACTCTCGCCTGCGCACATAGTCGGAACCTGCAGGCAGTGCCACGCAAATGCCACACCCAGTTTTACTAAATATATCCCCCACGCAAATCACAAGGATGGCAAGAACTATCCGGTCCTGCACGTGGCATTCCTGTTCATGACTGCCCTGCTGGTTGGAACATTCACATTCTTCGGCATACACACGGCTTTCTGGGTGTTCCGTTCCGGCTACCTCTACCTGCATGACACAAAGA
>JBAXMA010000141.1:0-7627 GCA_037134535.1 bacterium | reverse complement strand
GTGGTACCTGTCAAATCTCCCCAGGATTCTGTCCGATCTCAGATATCATGCATTTACAAAAGGGGCCAGCGACCTGCATCTCACTTCGATTCAGGCCGTCATCTACAGCATCCAGGCATTCCCTGCCCAGATGATCGGCATACCAATGTCCATCGCTGTCACAGCTTCAATGGTTGTAAGCATTTTCAGATGGAAAACATGGAAGCTGCCTGTGCTGGCATTTTCGTTCATCCTTGCAGTTCTGCTGTTGGCAATGTTCCGGGCCAACGGCGGCCGTTTTCAACTGCCGCTCCTTCCTGTTGCCGCAATTCTTGTCGCATGGAACGTGGTCAGGATTGAAAGAAGCTTCGTCAGGTATGCATTCATCAGTCTTCTGGCAGCCATGTCGGCAGTAAACTGCATTGCGCAAACATTTGGATCGGCTGGTCTGCTTCGAGAAATCTATCTTCCGATTGGTTACGGGTGCCGCGGCTATATTTTACGCTTCGGGACTCCGGAGTGGATCATGATGCCGATAAGAAGACAGGACTGGGGCTTGGACGGGATATTTCAACAGATTGCCAGCACTAGCAGATTGGAAAAGATCGAACCTACAGTCGCCTGGTGCCTTAAGGATGATCACTGGTACTACAACGCGAACACCCTCTACTCATACGTCTACGCCTATGGTCGAAAGGCCAACAAGCACAAGCACGCTAATTTCTGGGTCTGCCGGCTTGCCTGCGACAAGTTCTGCAAAGATGGCGACGTGCAGGAAGGCCGGAAACTTTACACTATTGGCTCGTGGCAACTCCCTGATGGAAGCGAAGCCAGGTTATACCGGTGCCGACCGGACATACATCCTGTGACCGTGCCGCTTCAGCTGAAATACAGCGATTCAGACCACTATTTCCCGGGATTCTATGACGCCGATCCCGGGGTTCGATGGTCAAAAGGCACAGAAGCCGCAATTGCGCTACCAGTAGCCGGCATAACCTGCGCAGCGACAAACTTCCAGGTGATTCTGAACATGTCGGGTCTCGGTGATCAGACCGTTAATGCAGTGTTCAACGGCCGCAATGCCGGAGAGTTTCTTGTCAGGACTGAACCTGCTGCGTATTCATTCTTCATCAACAGGGGCAATATCAGGACAAATGAGCCGAATGTGATTATGCTGAGAATACCGGGAGCACACGCGCCAAATGAAGTAGATACACGCATTCTCGGCGTAGCGCTCAGTGACCTGGAAATCAAAGCTATAGATGCCAACTGCGCCATGAACCTGAATCCAGCCGGCGGTATTAAGTAGCCTTGGCACTCACACCCTGATCAGCAACCGATGGTCACGGTTTCACGGTTTCTGATTCAGGTGGCAATGCTGCTTCAGGTGGTGGTTCCGGAAGTGGTTCCGGTTTTACAGGATCGTGTGACATGCCAAGAAGTGCGGCTACTTCAGTCTGAACAGACTCCAGCTGAGCAAGTCTTAGACGCGGGTCCGGAATCATGAATACTTCACCCGTCTTGCGATATTCATAAACAAGAATCTGAGTTCCATCGTCCTTCAACTGGATATCCCGCTCGACAAATATCCTTTTCCGCTCAAGCATGACGGCCAGCACGTAAACAACATTCTTGTTCGCGGGATCATCAGTTTCCATGTATTTGCGCAGGAGTGACTCGGCATTTTCCTTCTTCAGGACCTCCGTGGCCGGCGGTTCCGGAAGTTTGAAAGTGCCCTTCCACGCGCTGTGTGACACCATCTTCCCGACGTCCGGTTTTGCCCAGCAGGCCTCACAGAAGTCGCGGCGCTCGTAGACATCTTCTGTCAAGGCAAGTGTCGACATATATGACTGCTTTTCATGGAATGCCATCTCGCATGCCACACATTTTCCACCGCACCGCTGGATGTTCCAATCCTGGCTCATTAAGACTTTTCTCCCGAATCCGTCTCACAGTCCGGAATATTCCACGACCATATCATAGCCTTTAACACCGACGTACTTTCCGACGACAAAAGAACCGGTTTGAATCCCTGCAGGCACTCCTTTAATAAGAACTTCACCGTCTATCTCAGGCGCATACCTGCCTGAGCGGCCTTTCCTCGTCCCTGCTTTCGCTTTCGACATTAGTCCTTCTATCAGAAAAGTCTCTTCACGGCCAATAAGTTTGCGAGTCTTCATCATTACTATCTTCTGCTGAATAAGCATAAGATCGCGCCTTCGCGCGGCCGCTACTCGACCGGGAACCCGGCCGGGCATATCGAAGGCCGCCGTTCCCTCTTCAGGCGAGTAGACGAATACGCCAAGATGGTCGAATTCCGCTTTTTCAACAAAACGGCTGAGATGCAGAAATTGTTCCGCGGTTTCGCCTGGATGCCCAACAAGGCACGTAGTCCTGAGAGTAACATCCGTTACAACTTTCCGGATTCGCGCCGGCATATCGAGAATTGCTCCCGCGCCGGAAGCAGGCCTGTGCATCGCCCGCAACATGTCCGGATGACTATGCTGAACAGGAAGGTCAAAATACTTGCACACCTGAGGCACTTCAGCGACGGCCTCGAGCAGTTCGTCTGTCACATGGGCCGGATGACCGTAGAGCAGTCGTATCCAGAATCGCCCGCCAAGCCGGCCAAGAGCCCGTAACAACTTCGGCAGATCGGTCCGGGAATCAAGGTCTTTTCCGTACTGCGTAGTATCCTGCGATATAAGAATCAGCTCACGAACGCCTTGCTCAAGAAGCCGTTCTGCCTGTTGGAGTATGTCGCGCATCTGGCGTGACCTGTATGAACCGCGGATAGCAGGAATGACACAAAACGAGCACCGGTGATCGCATCCCTCTGCAATCTTGATGTAAGCATAGCTGCCGCCTGTGAATAGAATGCCGGTCTGAGCAGGCTCAAACAGCCGCATAGACGTACGTGGCACCAGGTAAGAACCATGCCCCTGCCCCTTCGCAAGGCGCCTGACCAGAGGAAGCACTTTATCCAAGGCGTCCAGACCCAGAAATGCATCAACCTCAGGAAGACTTTTCAGAAGTTCTCTGCCGAACCTCTGAGGCAGACAGCCCGCAACAATCACGGCCTTATGACGACCTGCCTTCCTAGCCGCGCAAGCTTGTAGAATAGCATCAATGGACTCCTTCTTCGCGTCACCGACAAACGCACAGGTGTTCACAATGAGCACATCCGCCTGATCTGGTGATGAAGCAAGAGCTACCTTCCCGGACTTCAAAAGGGACGCCATATACTCGGAATCAACGAGATTCTTGGCGCAGCCAAGGCTCACGAAGCCGACCGATGGAGGACAAATGGACAGATGTTTGCGCTTCATGGACTACTTATCGGAATCGACATAGGGTGCGGGCAACTCCTTGCCAATGTTCGAAGTGTCCCACACCTTTGACCTGACGGGATTGGCCACTTCGTGAGGGCTAACAAGCTGTATTAACCCTGAGACAAGAAAAACAAGTATCACGAATATTCCAACGCCAACGAGTGCAAACTTCACCGGCTCTTCCGCGATCATCGCCTTGACGTGAGCAGGTTCCGTTGGAACTGAAAACTTTCTGAAGATGTTCAGCCTGGACCATTCAAACTTCGGCAATTCTTCCTTTTCCGGTTCAGCAGTAACAGGCTCTGCTGCACGGGCCGGATGCTCCACAACACCATCGGTATCCTTGCCAAGCGTCGGCTTCGGAGGCGGGCCACACAAGATCCGGTATTCTTCAACCAGTGTGGCTGATGGTAGTCCGAGATATTCAGCATAGATCTTTATGAAGCCCTTGCAGTAGATCGCGGCTGGAAT
Source organism: bacterium (assembly GCA_037134535.1). Taxonomy (GTDB): domain Bacteria; phylum Verrucomicrobiota; class Kiritimatiellia; order SPBP01; family SPBP01; genus JBAXKQ01. Next base: position 3,845 of record JBAXMA010000141.1, on the reverse strand, counting down.
GCTGCTGAAATCGTCATTCTCAAGGCCCTCGATGACCTGGATCTTGATACGTGTGGCAGCGGCAACCTGCGAGGTTGTTTGACCTTTTGCAAGTCTGGCATTCCGTAGTGTTTCACCAATACCCATATCATCCATCCCGGAGAACTTATTCTCCATACTCAGGTATTTTCGTCTCCGTCCGCCGCCTTTTGAGCCGATTCGGGAGAAGCATCGCCCATATCCACGTCCAGATCAATGAGAATTTCACGCGGGTCAGAGCCACGCGGTGGACCAACTATGCCGCGCTCTTCGAGTATGTCCATGATTCTTGCCGCCCGGGTGTAGCCGATGCGCAGCCGTCTCTGCAGTGATGAAGTCGAGGCACGTTTTGTTTCACGGATGATCTGGATGGATTGCTCCAGCAATTCGGAATCAACTCCGTCATCCATACTTCCGTTTCCGCTGCCGCCGCCGCCTTCATCGCCACCACTGGTTCCTTTATCCTGTATGGCAAGCTGGTAGCTTGGCTCGCCCTGTCCGCGTATAAATTCAATCACACGTTTGCTTTCAGCATCAGTTACAAAGCAGCCCTGTGCCCGGATCATCCTGTTGCTTGCAGGCGGGAGAAACAGCATGTCCCCGCGCCCAAGCAGATTATCCGCGCCATTGGCATCAAGAATAGTCCGGCTATCGGTCCGCTGGGCAACCTGAAATGCAATACGCGCCGGAAAATTGGCCTTGATCGTTCCGGTGATAATATTCACCGATGGTCTTTGCGTGGCAAGGATCATGTGTATTCCAACGGCACGGGAAAGCTGGGCAAGGCGAGCAATGCAGTTTTCAATGTCAGCCGCCGCCACAAGCATAAGGTCTGCCAGTTCGTCCACAACAATGACAATATATGCTATCCGCCCCGGCATAATGTTCAGTGGTTCGGATTCAATTGCGGTCATGGCCGGCTTGTCTGATGACGCATCAGGTCTTGTATTATAGCTTTCTATGTTACGGACCCCCGCCCTCGCAAACAGCTTATACCGCTTTTCCATCTCATTGATCGCCCACCTCAGGCCAATGGCAACTTTTCTGGGATCGGTTATAACGGGCGCAACAAGATGAGGCAGCTTGTTGTAACCAACGAATTCCACAATCTTCGGATCCACAAGCATCAGCCTGAGATGGTCGGGCGTGCAGCGCATGAGCAAGCCGAGAAGACAGGAATGCATGCAGACCGACTTGCCGGAGCCTGTCGCTCCGGCTATGAGCATGTGAGGCATGGCCGCGAGGTCGGCCACCACATCAGTACCGCTGACGTCTTTTCCCAATGCAAGAGGAAGGGCCGCTTTAGACGTCTGCCATTCGTTACCTTCCATCAGATCGCGGAGAAACACCATGCTCGCAATGGCGTTAGGCACTTCCACGCCGACAACACCTTTCCCTGGAACCGGTGCCTGAATGAGCACACTGGTAGCCTTGAGCGCAAGCGCAAGATTATTGCTCAGCGACGCTATGCGCTCCACCCGCACACCTGCCGCGGGCAGAAGCTCATACCTTGTCACCGCCGGACCTTGTTCGACATTCGTAACCTCAGTCTGTATATCGAACTCAGCAAGCGTCTCCTTGATAATGTGCCCGGTGGTAGCCGAATCGCTCTTTATGAATCTCCCTTCAGCCGGGGGCAGTTCATCGAGAAGCGTCACAGGCGGCAGTTGGTAAGGGCGCTTACCTGGCTCAGCGGCTTGCGGTGACTGGGCAGACTGCACCATCCTGGCGGCACTGGATTCACCTTTGACTGCAAGCGCAACATCTGCCGCGGCTTTCGACCTGGCTTTCTCCTTCGTCTGCTCAAGTTGCTTTGCTTTATCCAACAGCTTGGCCTTCTCAAGCAGTTTTGCTTTCTCTGCCTGCTTTTCACGTTCCAGCTGTCTGGCCTTCTCCTGCAGCTTTGCCTTCTCAAGCTGCTTGACCTTCTCGGCTTCTGTCAGCTTATCTTCTTGTGCCTTGGCACGCAGTTCAGCCTGTTGTTGCTCTCGACGGACGGCCTCTTCAAGCTCCACACGTTTCTTCTCTATTTCACGGGCCTGCCGGTCAATCTGCTTGCTTCTGACGCCGTTCTTCTCGGAAGATTTCTCCTCCTGCACGGTCTTCCACTCCTGCGCGTTTGCAGCAAGATCGCGCGCCGCGGTGACCACGGTTCCAATCCCGATCAATTTCACAAGTGCCACAACCATCATAATAATCGCAATGATCAGAGTCCCGGATCTCTCTATCAACGGGATAAGTACACTCCCTGCCACGGCATTGATCAGCACACCGCCCGACGGCATGTTGCTGCCTTGAATCCATCCACCATTACTGCTGATGGACAGATCGAGAACAATGGCCAGAGCAGACGAGAATATAAGCGCCCAGATCAGCCGCATACCATGGCGCTGTTCAGGCTGAAAGATAAGAAGGCAGGCAAACAGCATACACCAGAAAGGCAACAGATACGCTGAAATCCCCAAAGTAGTGAAAAGAATAAAGGCAAGCCATGCGCCAACCAGTCCGAAGCAGTTATGAATGTACTCACTGGGAGGCGCCGCCAGCACTTTTATATCATGCCAGTCATACGTAAGAAGACTCAGGAGGACAACCATGCTCATGGCAAACACCAACCCGCCACAAGTCTGTCTCAACCCGACACTTACCTCTTCCTTCTTAGCCGCCGCACTCATACAGATTAACCTTTCATTTCGTACCGGCTTTTGCTTGTTCTATGGCTTTGCTGCAACGTCTCAGAGTTTCCCGAGATATGGCCATTCTACCGGAGCTGACCTGCCGGGCAATATCACAGCATAAGCCATCTTTACCGCCACAATATCACCTTGTCCTGCGAAGCACCACTTTGACAGTAGCCGGATGAACAACTGGCGTAAGATCGATCCACCGGGGCAAATTCACAACTACCGCAAGATCACAATTGGTGAACGACTCCAACCCGGCGCAATCAACCATCGCCCTGATATCGGCTCTGGTCACTTTCTGCAACTCTGAACTGTCACCAGTAAGTACCACACTCACCGTTGCCGGCGTAATCTGCACACTCATGTCCGGATCGGGTCTGACCAGTACAGATACAGGAACATCAGCCAGCTTCCGCGTAGCAACCCCTGCCCCCATGCCGGGAATACTATACCCCCCTGACCTGCTGCCAACAGTCCCGCGAATGCCATACCATGCGAGAACTGCCAGAACAAGCGAAAGGAACTTGAGACTCTTGTCCTTCAGGAACAGTCTTCGCAACTTCGTGAGACTACCCGCCGACATTGTCGTCCTCCCGCACCCGCACGTCCTGGCGTGACACCCCATCAAGGGTCAGATCGAGCCGTTCCTTCAGCTTGTCCATGGTGCCTTTTCCCTGGTCAGCATCTTTCAAAAGTATCTTGGAGAGGAATCTCCGGAGGCGATCAATTTCAACATCCTGACTCAGCCTGCCGCGGAAAGCCAACGATACAGTGCCCGACTCCTCAGAAACGACAACCACAACCGCATCAGTCTCCTCAGCTAACCCGATCGCTGCCCGATGTCGTGTACCGAGCATCTTACTGAGTTCACTCTTGTCCGTGAGTGGAAATAGACAGCCGGCTGCCACAATCCGACCTCCAGCTATTATCACACCACCATCGTGCAACGGCGCGTGCGGAAAGAAGATACTGGAGAGCAACCCCCATTCTACATTGCTGTCGAGCTTTATTCCGGTCTCCTGCACGGACCGTGTGCCGGTCTTGCGCTCAATCGCGATCAAGCCGCCTATCCGGCGCTCAGCCAGGAATGATACCGCCTGCACGATCTGGTCAACAACGTTCCGCTTGACCGCCGGGCTGTAG
>JBAXMA010000140.1:0-7691 GCA_037134535.1 bacterium | reverse complement strand
TCAGTGTCTTTCGCAATAACTTCCATTGATTTGCCGGTATGTTTTGCAAGAATACCGTTAACCATATCTCTAAGCCTCAGGATCTCGTTTGCCTGAATACTGATATCAGTGGCCTGACCCTGCGCTCCACCCCAGGGCTGATGTATCATGATCCGCGCGTTCGACAGGGCAAACCTCTTGCCATGTGCACCAGCAGCGAGCAGAATCGCGCCCATACTGGCGGCCTGACCAACACAATAAGTGGCTACACTGCACTTTAGAAACTGTATCGTGTCGTAGATTGCCAGTCCCGCAGTTACTGAACCGCCGGGTGAGTTTATGTAGATACTGATATCCTTCTCTGCATCCTCACTTTGAAGGAAAAGCAGTTGAGCGATAATAAGATTACTCACCTCATCTGAAATCCCGGTCCCGATGAATATGATCCGGTCCTTCAAGAGGCGGGAAAAGATATCGTAAGCTCTCTCTCCGCGAGCTGTCTGTTCGACCACAAATGGAACCAATACCTGAGCTTTTTCCTTCATTTTTTCTCCCTGAAAACCGGCAGCACACTATCTGCTGCCGGATCATCACGCAATATTGATCTTTGCCTGAGCAATCACCAGGTCAAACGCCTTCTCAACCCTTATACTCCTTCGTACCCTCTCCATCGCGCCTCTCTTCTCAAGATCCTGACGGATGTTCTCTTTCTCGGACTGATAACGCGCTGCCAGGTCTTCGATGGCCTTTTCCACTTCACTTTCTTCCACCGTCAGCTTTTCCTCCGCCGCAATGGCGTCAAGTATGTATTCCAGCTTGATATTATCTTTTGAGGACTTATCAGCCACGCTCAGTATGTCTTCCCTCATCTCGACAATTTGCTCACGGGACATGCCGCGGTTCGTACTGTCTGAAACGATATCCTGAACAATCCTCCGACTTTCTTCCTCAGCCAGCGATTCCGGCACATCAAAGGATGTCTTTTCAATCAACTCTCTGGCGATCTCATTCTTCAGCCGGGCTTTCTCGGCGCCCTCAATCTGCTTGAGCATCCCGGCGCGCATCTCTTCACGAAGCTTCTCGATTGACTCAATCTTGAACTCCTTGAGAAATGCCTCATCAATAGGAGGAAGCACCCTGCGCCGCACTTCCTTGATCGTAACACTGTAGTCGGCCTGTTTCCCGGCAAGTTCCACGACACGGAAGTCTGGCGGAAAAGTAACGGAAACATTTCTGGTCTCACCGATCGAAGCGCCGACAAGCCCCGCAGAAAGTCCCGGAACAAGACCGCCTTCGCCCGCCCGGGCCCATACATCTTTACCGATTCCCAATTGAGACATTTTGGGCACCATCTCGAGGATCGATACCCCGCCGCACGTCCCGGTGTAGTCCATCTGCACAAGGTGTTCAGTCTCGACCGGCGTACCAGTGACGCCCTCAAATGTTGCCGCCCTGGCTCTAAGGTCATCCAAGGCCTTATCTATCTGTACGTCAGTGACTTCCATCTTCTTGCCGGACAACTCAATCCCCTTGTACTTAGGCAGTTTGAATTCCGGCGGCACATCAACAGTGATGCTGAAGGTCATCGGCTGCCCGGGCTTCATCACCACGTCACTCACACCAATAACAGCAACCGGTGAAAGCCCCTGCGCTTTCAATGCCTCCCGGTAGTTGCGTGGGATAAGACTATTGCATGTTTCCTCGTTAATGTCCTTGGCGAACCTCTGCCTGATCAACTGGACCGGTGCCTTTCCCTTGCGGAAGCCAGGCACACTGCTGGCTTTGGCACACTCCAGAACAATCTTGTTGTACTCTGCGTCAACCTCAGTACTGTCAACCTCGACTCGAAGTATGCGCCTACATGCAGCTGGCGATTCCATTATTGCCTTCATGCGACATCCGGATCCTTTCCTACTCCTTCATTGACATCAGAAACTCGGCATTGCTCTTCGTCTTCTTCATTCTGTTTACAATCAGCTCCATTGCCTCAACCGGCGGCACGCCTGTTATGGCTCTCCGCAAAATCCATATCTTGCTCATTTCATCCGGATGCAGCAGCAGCTCCTCCTTGCGCGTCCCGGACTTCTCTATGTTGATTGACGGGAAGATACGCTTGTCAACAAGATGCCGGTCCAGACACAGCTCAAGATTGCCCGTGCCCTTGAACTCCTCAAATATCACCTCATCCATGCGACTGCCTGTGTCGACAAGAGCCGTGGCAATGATCGTAAGACTGCCTCCACCCTCAATATTCCTTGCCGCCCCGAAGAAGCGCTTCGGCTTCTGAAGTGCATTCGCGTCAACACCACCGGACAGAATCTTGCCGCTGTGCGGTTGCAAAGTATTGTAAGCGCGCGCAAGTCGCGTAATACTGTCGAGCAGTATTACCACGTTCTTACCACACTCCACCAGCCGCTTCGATATTTCTATCACTATCTCAGCAACCTGCACATGACGTTCCGGCGACTCATCAAACGTGGAACTCAACACGTGCGCTTTTGTGCTGCGCTCCATGTCGGTAACTTCTTCCGGCCTCTCATCGATCAGCAGTATGAACAGATGAATATCAGGATGATTTGCGGAGATACTGTTCGCGATCTTCTGAAGAAGCACAGTCTTACCAGTCCTTGGCGGCGCCACTATCAGTCCCCTCTGCCCCATGCCTATCGGGGTCAGAATGTCCATGATACGCATGGAAATCTCCTCAGGACCGACTTCAAGCATTATCCGCCTGTCAGGGAACAGGGGAGTAAGATTCTCGAACGGAATCTTGCTGCGCGAAATTTCGGGATCGCCATTATTGACCAGCTCCACCTTGAGCAGGGCAAAGAAGCGCTCCTTTTCTTTCGGCTGTCTTATTTCACCCCGTACAAGATCGCCGGTTCTCAAGGCGAATCGCCTGATCTGTGAAGGCGAGACATAAATATCTTCGGCGCACGGGAGATAATTGTTATACGCCGAGCGCAGGAATCCGAAACCATCTGGCAGAATTTCAAGAACTCCCTCACCAAGCAAGCGACCGTTATTTCTGGCCCCGGCCTTGAGTATCTCAAAAATCAGCTCGTGCTTACGCAGAGCACCCAGTTCAACGAGACCAAGCGCGTCAGCTATCTGGTTCAATTCCGGAATGGGCTTCTTCTGCATCTCCTGCAGATCCATATCGGGTCCGTTCACCACAGGAACGCCTGACTTGTCATTCACTCTTCCGGCAGGTGGAACGCCATTGTCCGGAACCACAGATGATTGCTGGGGCCCGGGGCCTGGTCCGCGGTCAACTGGTCCATTCGAAAATCCGGTCATGTCACCCTGTGACTGCATTTGCGGCGACCTTGGATTCCGGCCCCGGCGCGCAGGTCTGCCATAATCTCTATTCTCTCTTCTGTTATCAGGCATGCTTTCTCTCCAACAACTCATTTAATACTCTCAACGTCTGCTCCTTCAACAACTCCAGCGAACCGCAGTTAAAGATCACGTGGTCCGCCCTCTCCATCTTCTCCCACACTGGCATCTGTGCCGCCAACCTGAGTTTGATCTCGCGCACCGTAAGTCCTCGCGCCTTCAACCTGGTCCGCTGATCACTTTCCCGTGCGCTAACACAAACAACTGCCCCCCAGTTGCCTTCCTGCCCGGCTTCATACAACAATGGAATCATCACTGCCGCAACGGCCTGACCTTTCTGCTTCCTGAGCCAGGACTCCCAGAGAATCTTAACGCCCGGATGCACAAGCGCGTTCAGAATCCGGAGCCGCTCTGGATTGGCAAAAACGATTCGCCCCAGCGCGGAACGATCAATCTCACCATCCTGTCCCACAACTTTCCGCCCGAACTCGTCGATAATCTGGCGATACGCCCCGGTGCCATTCATTATGACGCGATGGGCTAGTTCATCAGAATCGCATACGGGTACATTGTTTGCGGCAAACAACGCTCCGACTTGACTCTTTCCACAGGCAATACCACCCGTGATAGCGATTCTCAGCATGTAATCCTTATCTGGAAGATGATGCCAACCAAGAAATACCCGGGAGAATTGTGAGCATGAACATGTTCACCGATTTTGAAACAAACACGGAACCGCATCAGTTCAGATATTTGAGAATATTAAGGTTCGGAAGAAAAGTGAATCAATCAAAGTTAAAAGACAGTGTATCACATCTCCCACCAGCGTCAAGGGTCAAAATGCTTTTTTCTCGTTTCGCAGACCATTCCTTCATCAGCGAGTTAAGTTCCAGATCTTTCAGAAATGGTCTGAGCACGTCCGGATTCTCGGGCCGCACCTCGGACGCCATCCAGTCAGGAGCACATTCAAGATCACACGAGAGTCGTATCAGTTCCATGTTACGCATCACGATATCACGGCTTTGCTCTAAAGCCTTCCTGATTCCATGCGATGTCACTTCGGCAAGCCCCTTGAAAATCCCTTCAATCGAACCGTGCTGCGCAAGAAGTTTGGCGGCTGTTTTCGGACCAACACCTGGCACCCCATTGATATTGTCGGATGCATCGCCAATGAGAGCAAGCCATTCGATGATCTTGTCCGGCCCGACTCCGGTCTTTGTCCTGATTTCATCAATAGCCACTATCTTGTCAGTATCTGAAGGCGGCACCATTCTGGTGTGTTCGTTCACCAGTTGATACATGTCTTTATCATTGGTAACGATCAATACTTCAGACCCGTCCACTTCCGCTTTCCGGGCAAGTGTAGCAATGACATCATCGCCCTCTTCCAACTGCATCTTCAGCCAAGGAATGTCAGCCCTCTGAAGATACTCCTCAGCAATGGCAAATTGCCCTCGAAGCGGCTCCGGCATCGGTGGTCGCTGAGCCTTGTACGTACTGAGAAGCGCAAGACGCCTGGGCGGCATACCGCCATCAAATACTACAATCATATGCGTCGGTTGCCACTTCTGCCTGACCTGCCGAATCATACGAATGAAGCCGAAGACCGCGTTAGTTGGCCGGCCATCGGCAGTGGATAGTTCAGGAATCCCGTAAAAAGAGCGATACATGACTGCGTGACCGTCAACAAGAATCAGCCTGCGGATTGGCATGGTTACATTCCAGAAATACAGAGGAGATTGATGATCTGGTCTTACAACAGCTGCAAACCTTCATGCGCCAGCGGAAGACTATTCACACACTATCCGGCACAGTTCACGGAACATTATCCGGTATCGTGTTCTTCTTCGGTTTGAACGCCCTGCCTGCGGGGTCCACAAGTCTCGCAGTCACAAAGATGAGTAGATTGCGCTTATCACTCCGCTTCTGATTTGACTGGAAAAGCCTGCCAATAATCGGAATGTGGCCGAGTAGAGGGATCTTATCGTCTACCGTCTGCCGATTCTCCGCGATCATTCCACCCATCACAACCGTCGAACCGTCATAAACACGAACAGTCGTAGTCGCTGTGCGCCTGTGGAAGAACGGCATCTTCATCGGCACTGTGGTACCGTCTGCAAGCTTGTATCCATAGTCCCACCATGTAGGCTCTGTCACTACATCCGGCGACAGCAGCAGACTGATAATCGAACGATCTGGACTGAGTTCCGGCTTGACCGTGAGAATCACACCAACTTCACGAGTCTCAAATCCACCCGGCATCAATACCGATTGCTGCTGGACAAAGCCGTTTTGATTGTTACCGCCATTCTGTATGCCACCACCCTGGAGTGTGTATTCAGTGGGGTAGATGAATTCAGTAGTTACCTTGACCGTGGCTTCTTCCCCAGGTTGTGTTGTGACCTTAGGGGCCGACAGCAGATCAGCGTGACCGCTTTGCTCAACTGCGTGCAACATCCATAGCATGTCAGCGCTCGTAAGCATGGACTGAACTGCCAGCAGACTCCCTGCTTCTCCACTTCCGAACGCGTTGCCGGCAGATACGGAGTCAAACCTCAAGCCCTTCGTAAAGCCACCGCTGCTATTGTTCTCATTAAGTGTTATTCTGGGACGAGCCGCTGCGGGCAATGCGGCACTGCCCTTCTTCTGAAGAAGCTCGACATTATCCATCAGCCTCCATTCGAATCCCAGTTCCTCAAGATCATTTTGTGATATATCCACAAACCTGGTCTCAATCTCCACCTGCGGGCTTATGATATTGAACTCTGCGAGCACTTTCTCGAACATAGCCAGATTCTCAACTGTATTTGCATGGATGATCTTGGATATGCCGTTGGCATATGTAATGGAAGATCCTCTCGGAAACTTTACGCCCATTTTCTTCAATGGCTCCGCAAGCTCCGACGGTATATCCGCAGCTGCAGCGCCGCCAGCTGCAGGAGCGAAAGGATCTGCTGCTGCCGGAGCTTCAGCTGCTGCGCCTCCGCCGGTAGTCATAGCTCTGATTACAGCCGGATCGACTGCGTAGAAACGTGTCACAATCGGTCCACCTGCCTCATCTGGCGGTACTATAAGGACAACCTGCCCATCGATTCGGAAACTTAGACCCGCAACATCGGTAATGATCTTAAGAGCCTCCATCAATGAAATGTACTTAGCCCCGAAAGTGATGTTCTTTGGCGAAGTCTCTCCAAGTTTTAGAATGATATTTACCCCTTTCTTCATGGGGTCCGTCTCATTCCTGTCACCTTCCTGCGCAAGCTTCTGAAGTATTGACACAACATTGTGGATGTTTGCATCAACAAAATTCAGCTCAGTAATGGTTATCGTCTCCAACTTGTCTCTGAGCGGTTTTCCGGGATCGGGTGCACTATTCGTGTCAACTATCGTAGTAGGGGTTCGAATAGGTTCAACGTAGTTGTAGTAATCTCTCGGGAGCCAGTTCTTTTCTACGTCCTTGATCGCTTCTTTAGACGTTACATTTCGCTCTCTGGCGTGGTCCTTTAGCTGCTTGTCAATCACTTCGCTGAGAAGGTCCATTGCTGACTGGTTCGACGGGTCAATCGCGAGGACCATTTTCAACCTTGCCTGAGCCTCATCATACTCCTCAACTCTCATGTGCTGAACGGCCTGTTCAATCCACATTTCCATCGTGTTCTTCTTCTTGAGATAGTCCGGCGATGTTGTCCGTCTCACGGACATGCGTTTTGCCGTTCTGGCTTTCTCGGCAATCCTGAATTCAATACGTTCAATCAGGCGCTGGGCGGCCTTGAACTTGCGATTGCGTCCCAGAGCCTGCTTCGCGTATATCAAAGCACCCTTTTCGCCCTCGAGTTCATCAGTCTCGAACTTACCCAGCGCAATATTGTACTGGCATATCATCGCCCCATCATTTGCTTTAATACGCATCTGCGCAGCGCGCGGTGTGTCCGGAAGAACTCGCTCTGCACTCTGGAAGTGACTGAGTCCAGTTTCATAAGCCTGGTATGCTATCGCTTTCTGACCAAGTTCCAAGTCTCGCCCGGCCTGAATCTCCTTGATCGTATCCGTCACCTCTTGCTGTTGAGCCGCATTCTTGGCCGTTCCATCGGGTGCTCCCACAGTGGCGCCTCCCTCAGCGCCTGCAACGCCCGTGTCCGAAGGAGTAGCTGATCCCTGGTCACCAGGCACTGAAACAACTGGAGCCGGCGTTTCCGAAGGTGTTTCGACAACTGGTACTGCAGGTGCTTCGACAACCGCTGCTGCGGGTGCTTCGACAACCGCTGCTGCGGGTGCTTCAACAACCGCTGCTGCGGGTGCTTCAACAACCGGTGCTGCTGGTGCTTCAACAACCGGTGCTGCTGGTGCTTCAACAACCGGTGCTGCTGGTGCTT
>JBAXMA010000139.1:0-7740 GCA_037134535.1 bacterium | reverse complement strand
CGTCGGCTCTGGCTGCCTTCATGTCACTCGCGTTGGCGTCCTTCAGAGTTGCGCTTCGCGCTTCAAGTTCATCGGCCATGGCCAGCAGGATAGCGCTCTTGGTTCCTGAGTTCAGGGAACTCAGCGCGTGCGCCGCTACAATGGCTTTGTCGCCCATTGCTATCATGTCGTCATGAAGTTTGCTGTTCATGGGTCCTTGTCAGACCGATGGCACTATGAATGTGCCCACGTCTTTACCCTGGATTATCTCATCAATGATGCCGGTTTTCCGGCCATCTGCTATGACGACGCCTACGCCGATTCTGGACACCATCTGTGCGGACTGAAGTTTGGAAGCCATGCCGCCTTTAGCCAGCTCGTTTCGTCCACCCGTAACCAGTTTAAAGGTGTTCCTGTCAATGGATTCCAGATAAGGGATTCGAACTGTGGCCCCGGACGTCAAAGGACGGCGCACTCCGTCGACTGTACTCAATACAATAAGCAGATCGGCCTGAATGAGTTTCACTAGCAACGCGGAGAGACGATCATTGTCGCCAAGCGTAAGGTCGGCCCTGATCTCGTCATCCGCCACAACATCGTTCTCGTTGATTATTGGAATGACCCTGTTCCGGAGAAGGTTTGCTATCGTCCTTCGGGCATTGGTCAGCCGTATTTTATGAAGAAAGTCGTCACGGGTGAGCAAAACCTGCCCGACAATGCAACCTTCCGCGGAAAACAGCTTGTCGTACCTGGTCATCAGGCGGCTTTGTCCCACTGCTGCCGCCATCTGCAGATCGGGCAGGGCAGTAGGTCGGCTCTTCATCCCGAGCGCCTCCATGCCGGCGCCAATGGCGCCGGAGGTGACCAGGGCAACTTCGTAGCCGCTGCGATTCAGAGAGGCAAGCCCTTTGACAAGGGCGCTCATTCGCCTCATGTTCGGATGTCCGGTCCTGTCGACGAGCACACGAGTTCCAACTTTGACGACAATCCTGCGCGCCTCGGCCAGGCCTTCCCTGTATTTCAATGATGTTTTCACAATTCCGGCACAATATCGGAAAACAGGTGCTGAAACAATTTAAATCTGGTAGTGTTGCCGCCCGTGGGTCAGAAACCAGTGGTTAGATGGTGATGGAGCGTCTGATCAGTCTTCGCTCCTGCGCTCTCGTAAAATAGGATACAAGTGAAGCTAAAACCTGTAACTGAGGCAAAGTCTGAAAAGCTACGTGAAATACTTGGTGAGATGGGTAGTGTTGCCATAGCTTTTTCTGGCGGCGTGGACAGCACATTTCTTGCGGCTGTCGCCGCCAAGGTGCTTGGTGACCAGGCTCTTTCCGTAACGGCATTGTCTCCGACCTATCCCGAACACGAGCAGAAAGAGGCCGGAATACTTGCTAAGAAGCTGGGCATCAGGCATGTTTGCGTGGAATCAAATGAACTGTTGATTCCAGGCTACGAAGAGAATCCGCCTGATCGTTGCTATCACTGTAAGAATGAGCTTTTTAAGGTTCTGCGTGACGTTGCAGACCGGGAAGGTCTTCGCTGGATTGCGGATGGGACCAATGCCGATGATCTGAGAGACTACAGGCCAGGTCGTCGCGCAGCCAAGGAGCGGGAGGTCCGGTCTCCGCTCCTTGAGGCAGGACTCAGTAAACTGGAAATACGCGAACTCTCCGGCAAGATGAATCTGCCCACGGCCAACAAGCCTGCCTACGCGTGCCTGGCGTCTCGCGTGCCATATGGCTCGCGTATCACAGCAGGGAAACTGGCAGCGATTGATAAGGTTGAGACCTGCATCCGTAAGCTGGGGTTCGGCCAGGTCAGGGTCCGCCATCATGGAACCATTGCCCGCATTGAGGTGGAGCAGGGAGAGATATCGAGGATCTGCGAGACTGCCGCCAGAAAAAAGATTGTCGCAACCGCGCGGCGCGCAGGATTCAAGTACGTCTCTCTTGATCTGCAAGGCTACCGCACCGGAAGTATGAACGAAACTCTTGCCCTGTAAATCTATTGGCCCACGAGCTTCAGGAATGCCTCTTCATTCAGCACCTCGACTCCAAGTTGCCTGGCTTTGCTGAGCTTGGAACCGGGTTCACTGCCTGCAACCACGTAGCTGGTTTTGGATGATACGCCGGATGAAACATCGCCGCCGAGTTTTCGTATCATGGCCGACGCCTCATCCCGTGAGAAGTGTTCCAGTGTGCCGGTAAGCACAAATGTCCTGCCGGCGAGGGGACCGGCTTTTGCTGTTCCGCCAGTTGCAGCTGGCGGCTCACCCTGCGGATTTATGCCAAGCGCATCCAGACGTCGCAGAAGTCTTTTGCCCTCTGTGGATTCGAAGAATGTCAGAATACCCCTGGCGACGACGGGCCCGACCTCGCTACTGATGCCTGTCTGTGCGATCATCTTTTCTGCGCTGGCAATCTCCAGTTTCAAGGCGGCATATGCGCCGCGGCGCTTCTCGCGTTCAATTTCGTCGCGTGGTGGATTGTCCTTGGAATTAGGCGAGATACATCTGGCTTCGCGCTTTCGATCATCAAGCATGACGATGTTTTTGAGTAATACCGAGTTGGCCACTCCGGCAAAATCTCTGTGAGATGCGGCAAGTTGCAGTGAAATGGTCTCGCCGACATTTGGAACGGCGAGGGCGTGCAGCCAGCGGCTGAGCGGCATCTGGCGACTGCGCGCTATTGCTTCTGCAATTTTCGTCGCGTTCTTCTCTCCCAGGATGCGCGGCTCGCTATCAGTTCCCAGATTTAGAAGTGCCAATGCACCCGGCTTGAGACTGAATAAATCAAGCGGTTCCTGTGCAAGGCCGCGCTCCACCAGTTTATCGGCGACCACGCCTCCCAGTCCCTCAATATCAAGGGCGCCGCGCTGGGCAAAATACTCAATGCGTCTTGTCTTCTGGGCCGGGCACTGCAGGTTGTCGCAGTGCACCGCAATCCCGGCGCGGCTGCCTGATGCAATGGATTTACTGATTACCTTGGAACCGCAAACAGGGCACTCATCCGGCATGACAAAAGGTTTAGTTCCAGGGGCGCGTTTTTCCGCAACAACCCGGACGACGGCAGGAATAACTTTACCCGCCCGTTCAATGACAACCGTATCGCCGATACGGATGTCCTTTCTGCGGATTTCATCCTCGTTGTGCAGCGTTGCCCGCGATATCTGCGTACCATCGAGAAAAACAGGTTCCAATTCTGCAACCGGGGTCAGAACCCCTGTCCGGCCAATCTGTATTGTGATATCGCGTAATACAGTTTCGGCCTGTTTCAGCCAGTGTTTAGGCTTGTAAGCTATGGCGGAAGCCGGCGCTTTAGGCTTTGTGCCAAGCCGCCTGGCCTGGTCTGAACTATTGATCTTAATAACAATCCCATCAATCTCGTATGGAAAATCAGCTTCCTGCTTCTTCATTTCCTCGGCCCTGGCGCAGGCTTCCTCTATCGTGGTGCATCTCCACCAGACGTGTGGAGTTGGCAGACCGCAGGATTTGAGATACTCCAATTCGGCGGTGTGAGTCTCAAAAGAGAGACCGTTTATCGAGCCCGTACCATAGAAGACTGCCCGGATGGGACGTTGCGCGACAAGTCGCGAATCCAGTAGTTTGAGAGACCCTGCAGTGACATTCCGTGTGTTTGGGAATGGTTTCTCGCCGGCTTCTTCCAACCGGCGATTGATGCTGATTCTGTCGACTTCGCGCATGTATGCTTCACCGCGCGCCTCGAACACAAGCGGATTTGTTTTTGCGCCAAGCTTGAGAGGAATACCGCGGATTGTCCTGATGTTGGCGGTGATGTCATCGCCAACGGAGCCATCGCCTCGCGTCGCTCCGAGCGTCAATATGCCGTTCTCGTAGCGTGCACTGATTGAAACACCGTCAACCTTCGGTTCTACGACGAATTCGATTTCCTCGCCAGGAAGCTCCTTCCGCACGCGCGCCTCAAACAGTTTCAGTTCACGTACATCCTCCGCCTTCTCCAGCGACAGCATTCGCACGATGTGGTGTACGTGTTGAAACTGTTTGAGCGGAGCGCCGCCAACACGCCGGGTGGGGGAGTCCGGCGTGACAAGGTCGGGAAATTCCTTTTCCAGATCATCGAGCCGCTTGTAGAGAATATCGTATTCCCGGTCGGATATTTCCGGTCTGGCCTCGCAGTAGTAGAGATTGTTGTGCCGGTCTATTTCGGCCCGCAAAAGAACAAGTTCTCTTTGTGTATCGATTTTATTCACCATCATCCGCTGGCTTTCCGGCAAAATCAACTGGCTGCATTATGGACAAAAGGCAGTCTGCTTGTCACGGCAAAATGGAGCCGTGAGTCGCAGCGATTGATGAATGTTGCTATATCCCCCGGCCGTAGAATCGATTATTCAAGGCTGGCCTTGTGCCGATGCTTCTGTGGCACTGCGAACCGCTTCTGTCCACAGGTCCGGCATCTTTTTCAGAACTTCGCTGTCGCAGTTCTTCCAGGTCGTCTTGCATAAATCCGGGATTCTGCAAAGCATCCGGTCTCTCTGAATAATCCACGAGGACTCTTCCTTGCCCGCGCCAACCTGTGAGCAGTATTCCAGGCATTGTCCCCAGTAGTTTGCCGACTCTGACCTGTTGCCGAGTTTTGCCTGGCGAACAGCTTCGGCGGCAAGGACATCTACCGGATAACTGCCGGCGCTCGAAACTATGGTTTCTGCAATCTGGTTCGCTGTATACTTCTGCAAGGCATCGCTGATTTCCGCGTCCGTGGAAAGCGCTGCAGAAACTGCTTTCGGCCACGGATCAACCGTCAACCCCTTGCGGGTGGGAGACGTACGGGTCTGGCCCGCAAACGGGGGATCCAGCAGCTCCTCTCCGCCATTCATCCGGACCCCGTCGAGTTTTGTCTTACCTTCGCCGAAGTCCACTTCGAGCGAAAGCAGGCTCTTCTTCCGGTTGTCGCGGGTGCAGGCCACATTCATCTGTACCCTTGCCTTTTTCGCATATTGCTCGCGGGTTGACTGGTAACAGTAGACCTCCTGGGAGAAAATAGTCTTTGCCGATCCCTTTACTTCCGGATTGTAGTGCGGGTTGGGAATCTCGCTTATGTCCCGGCCAATCTTCACAACAGTACGCTCTATCTCAATGGGCGGTGCACTGATGATCAGAAATTCAGGTACATTGCACTCGATGACATAGTCACCGCTTTGAGCTTTCTCCCCCAGTTTCTCCACGCTCATATGCCGTGTCGATCCTGTTGCATTTGTGGAGGAGGCCGTCATCAATTCAGTGCAGCGGTTCAGAACTCTGGCAGACAACTTCTGGTTGTCTCTGGTCAGGGGGCTGAAATCCTCAATCAGAAGGCGATGGTGCGTTGTCGCGCCAAGCTTCTTCTGCGCATCACTCCTGGACTCGCCGCAGCGTTTCTCCCAGGTTGTGACTTCATCAGGTATACGCAGCTGCCGGTCACGGCAGAACTGCAGAATTTCTTCCGTCATCCGGCAGATGGTCAGGGCAGTTCCGTATGCGTCGCGATCCAGCTGACTGTTCGATTGGCTGACCAGTTCGCTCACGGCCGGGATCAGCATCTGCCGGTAACTCTCAAGCAGCGGAAGAATGGCGGCGGTCCGCCTGTGCTCAGTCATTGCAGCAGCTTCCTTGATTCTTTCATCTGCATACTGATGGGCTTGCCAGAATTTCTTTCCGGCGGCAAGGAGCCTCAGCTGCTCCGCCCAGCATTTGCCGCGCAGAGCCGCTATGTCTTTCTCCGGCACCATGAGCGCTTTCTCCACCTCGTCGGATGAGACCTTCTGGCCGTCGACAGTTTTCAGAGACTCGCGGAACCGGGCGACAGCCTTGTCGGCATCGGTCGCTATCGTGAGGCATCCTGCCACAACTGATTCGCTGGAAACCGGTGATCCAAACTTCCTGGCCAGATCGCCCGCCCGCTTCGGAAAGGCATTGCTAATATCCTGTGAAAGCGCTTCAAGCGCGCTCCGGTTCTTCGCAATCACTATCTGTTGTTCCAGATGGAGAACGCCTGCTCCATCCCGGTCGAGTGTTCTCGCCCCCTGCCATCCGGCGTCGGCCTCCGCAATATTACCCTGCTTCAGTTTTGCCTCGGCACTGCGCAGAAGCTGGTCGATACGATTTTCCAGAGATACCATCAAAGCCGGAATCCTCGCGAGTTCGTCCGCCCATTCCTTGCAATACAGCCTGCCGGCGATGGTTCCCGCCTCCTGGTGAGCCGCAGCATAGTCCTCCACCTGTCTGAGTTCGGCTGGTGATAGTCCGGTCAGATCGGGGCTGTTGTCCGGAAAAGAGGCCTGTACTTCGATCGGGGCAGCAAGCCGGTTTCTATAAACACGCAACTCGTGCAGAGTGCCTGGAATTCCGGCAGCCCTTCTGGCGAACTCCGCTGATGCAATCCGGACTGCGTAAATCTCCTGTTGCTTTGAGTTCCCGGCTGCTGCCGCCAGCCAGTATCCGATACCCGGATCGGCGGTCATTTTTGAACCTGGCTGAGTTGCGCATCCGCCTGTGATCGCGACAACTGCGGCGATCATGGCCAGGCCGGTCCATCTGTGCGATATATGCATTGTCATGGTGCCAATCTCCCCAACGTTTATGCCTCTATTTCAACAGGATCTCGGTTCTCACCGGGAGCACGATCCTGAACCCGACGTTTTCTGCGGTTTCAAAGTTCACCCTGGACCACGGCATCACTTTGTCGGCGGTCCGGTGTTTGAAGTTGCCGCCGCAGACAACCATGCCGATCCGTTCTTTTTCCATGTTCTGCCATTTCGCATTCTGCATTGCAAGTTCGCCCATATTGCCGCAGAGATCAAGAACTCCAAGCGGGTAGAGGAACTTGGCTTCGGCGATTGACGGTCGTGGCCCGTTTTTGTAGTAGAACCAGACCACGGCATCGGAATGATCGCGATCAAGTTCTTCCCTGGTCTTTTGCCATGGCACACTGTCGGGGGCAGGGTACCAGTCGATGCCGAACCGTGCCGCGTATTCCCATTCCTGATCGGTCGGCAGGCGGAAGCCGTCTGCCTGGAAATTTGCAATCCAGTTATCGCCACCGGTTTCCCGGCGATAAACAGGTTGGAAACCACTGATCAGGCTCAGCCAGTTACAAAACTCGAATGCCTCACTGACGTCAGACAGCTGGAAAGGATAGTCGTTTTGCTGAATTGAGTGGGTCTTTAGCTTTCCTGTGAAGTATTTCATTAGCTCTGCGTCGCGTGCAAGTTCAGTCAGCGCCCCGTCACGGTAGCAGCGCATCATTCCATGTGTTGTCTCCACTTTTGCTATGTAGAACGGATCCTGGATAGCTCCCTTTTCCGTCTTCGCTGCAGGAGCAAGAACCAGGTCCACAGGCACTTCACGCATTCCGTCTTTTGTCGCCTTTGAACGAAGCACAACAGATACGCCGGCAGGTAACATGGCTGCACTCGATTGTGAAAATTCAGCCGTCCGGAGAAGAGCCTCTATGAATAGATTCTTTACCGGCTGGCCGGTGATGTCTTTCAGAAGGGTGAAAGTGTCGGATATGGGTAAGGGAAGAAATTTGCTGAAATCGACCTGCTTCGACTGTTCGGTCCAAATCTTAATAACACCGGAACAGATCTGGCTGTTTCGCCTGGATCCCTGAAGCGATGCCGCACCCCACAGTGCACCACGGGCCGCGGCGAGGAACCGGCCATCTTTGGTGCTCCGATACCATCCGATCGCATTTTCGGCAATGTGGAGCCAGAGGCGTTCCTGTTCTATTCTTACCTCTGAAT
>JBAXMA010000138.1:0-7777 GCA_037134535.1 bacterium | reverse complement strand
GCTGATGCTCCATTTTTCACGGCAGTACACACCGAACTCCTTGCGGTGCGTGACCGTGTACAGTTTCAGGCGGCGTATTTCTTCAAGTACCTTACCTGTCCTGATGAACGCCTTGACATCCCCCGCTATGACTTCTTCGTTCTTTTCAAGCAGTTGCACCTTTTCTTTGTCGGAAAGTTCAACCGCCGTGACCGTATCCTGCCCTGTTTCCGTCCTGTTGCTTTCCGCCTTCATTCTTTCCCTTCCTTTCATCTGGAGGTCTGCGGCTATCGCCTCTATGTCCTCCTGAGCACCAACCACCTTCTCCGCCTGTTCGTACCCGTTACCGACTACTGCCTTGCCTGTTCTATTCACGACTGCTCCTCCTGTTTCCTGTTGTGTTGCTTTGACCGTCCCGACGCTCACCACCGCCTTCGTTCCCACCTTCTTCATACCGTCCTCCTTCGTTTCTGTTTTTGTGAGCCCATCACCTGATGAACTCTTCTGCCTCTGTATTGCATGGGGTCTCGCAAAATCCAGTAAAGTTCGCATCTGCATCGGGACTATTATGCAAGAGCCGGAGCTATGAAGCGTAAGAGTCGGTGTTGCAGTCGGTTACGAATGTATGAAGATTACTGGACCGCAATAGGAAAATGTGAGAATGTACGCAATGCGTACAGTATGGCGGCTTAATCTCCGGGAGGGTTTGGCTTATGGAGCGGAAATGCCGGTTCTGTCAGTACTGGAAACCAAGAGCGACTTCATCATGTGGTTGCGGTAACAAGAACGTCGGGGTAGTGGGGAAGCAGGAGTATCGCTCCGGCAATAGACTGTACGTCTTCAGCGTTATGAAAGGGTGCTGCTTAAAGACAGACCCGGACTTCGGCTGTATACATTTCCAGCCGGACCGATTGCGACTTAGCAGGATTGCCAAGGCGATTCGCAAGAACGAGGCACACGAAGGGATTACCCCTGCCGAACTGAAAGAGATGCTCACTTACTGGTCACTCAAGCCTGCCCACCTTGCTCACTTGCTCGGTGTCACCCGGCAATGCGTCAATGACTGGCTCAAAAGAGACAAGCACCCGATACCCCGGATTGCTGTTGTCGCAATGAATGCAATGGGGCTTCTTCAAAAGCCGGATACACATGAAGATGAGTGATGTTAAAGCCGCTGTCTGTTGCCGTTTATGAACCGTATCCAGCACTTCTTCTATAGGCACAGCAGCAACACCTAAGAACGCTTCCTGCCGCTTCTCGCTCCACCTACGGTGGCTCCAATTTGGAGCATGTCCATATTCCGAATCATCTTGGCGATTGCAGGCGGCACGGCTACGATGATGCCATAAACTCACACAGGCGAGCCTGAGTGAGTTTATGGTGACAAGCCGGTGAATTTTGTATCACGGCACACCGGCTTATCACGCTACCCGGCGGCTCTCTATCCTCTGCACCGCCTGCTCCACGACTTCCAGCCTGACCGATTCCACATCAAAGAAGGCTCCCTGCCGCTTCCTAATCAGTTCCGGCAACTTTGTCTCCAATCTGGAGCATAATGTCTGAACGCTCACGCCCTTGTCTCTGGACAGTATCCTGCTGACAAGCGGTCTGCTCACACCAGCCACCCGTGCAATGTCAGCCAGACTGATATGAAACAGACTAATCAAGGCTTCCAGCTTCAAGCAGTTGGCTTCGTCTATATCGTGTTGCCGCCCCGCATTAGCCCGAATGCCCACTCTCGGCACCATAACGCTTTGTAACGGCGTTATTGGCTGTTCTGGGGGCATTGTGGCGGTGAATCCCGACACCGTTTCCGGCGTTCCATCGCTGATGATTGTGTTGTTCATACCCCTTAATTGCATTCAGAAAACAGAAATCCGGAAAGGAATTTGAGCCATTTTACCTCAAATTTGCCCCAAAAGAGCCATTTTTCACTCTCCAGCCTCCGGACTATTCCTCTCACGACGCAATACATAAGAAGTAAGGAGAGAACCGAATGAGCAAAAATGCAGCAAGCACATGGCATGGATTCGTGACTGGACAATCGGAAATGTTGGAATCGGTGAAGGCTCACTGTGAAGGAGCAGTCGCTAAAGGCAAAGCATTGTTGAACGTTCTTTTGACGGGCGAAAGCGGCATCGGCAAGACCTCCATCGCAACGGCGATTGCAACCGCCTTGGGTGGTGTGAACGACAAAGGAGAGCCAATTCTGCTTCACAGTTTCTACGCATCACCGCAAACCAGACCGTGGCAAATTGCTCAGTTTCTGTCCCGCCTTGAGAAACACTCGATAGCCTTCATAGACGAGATAGCCGCCTTACCTGATGGTGGGGAGTGTCTGTACCCGGCGATAGACCGCCGACAAGTGCAGGTGTTCGACCCGGAAACGCACCGGTTACAGGAACAACAGTGGACTACCATTCCTGATTTCTGTCTTGTGGCTGCTACCAACGAGCCGGGAAAATTGAAACCGGCATTGGCAGCCAGATTCCCTCTGAAGCTCACGCTCCAGCCGTATAACGACGATGCGATGAAAGTGATTATCCTGAATCGTGCCGCCGAAATGGGTGTTTTGCTTTCTTCTCAAGCAGCCAGAAGAATCGCTCAAGCCAGCCGTGGCATACCGAGAAACGCCAAGCATATTCTCGAAAGTTTGCACACAATTCTGCCCGATTTGGAAGTCGAGGTTACAAAGACAATGATGAACCGTCACCTTGCTACTCTCGGCATTTCCTCTGACTTCAATCTTAATGCCAATGACAGGAATTACTTGGGCGTTCTCGCACGGCGTGGCGGATGCGTTTCTCTTCAAGTTCTGGCGACACAGATAGGGTTGGATTGTGTCAGCGTCACACACCTCGAATCGTGGCTCATCCGGCAGGAGCTTATTGATGTCACTCCACGGGGCAGAACTCTAACGAGCAAAGGGCGTGAATATATCAGCCAGAAAGGATTCGCAAAGTGAAAGTCAAAGCAGGACAGGATGTAATCAATCTCATCGCTCTCGCTTACAAGTCAAACAGACGGGCAATCTGGATTGAAGGCAGACATGGCTGCGGGAAGAGTGACCTCGTAGAAGCCGCAGCAAAGCATCTCGGTATTGACTGCATCGTGAGGGACTTGGGGCTGATGGACCCGCCGGACCTGACCGGTCTGCCAGTCCACGACCACAAGAACGGAGTCACCCGCTATCTTCCGCCTTCATTCTTGCCAACAGGGGGCAATGGTTTGCTGGTGTTTGAGGAATTGAACAGATGCGAGAAATATATGTTGGGACCGTGCCTTCAACTGCTTACGGCTCGTAGGCTCAACGATTATGTTCTGCCTGAAGGCTGGTGTGTCTGTGCCTGCGGTAATCCAAGTTCCGATGGTGAATACGAAACCAATGTTTTAGACCCTGCACTGCTCAGTCGCTTTATGCGAATCGAAATCGAGCCAGATGTCAGGCAATGGTTAATCTGGGCAGAGAAGCACGAAGTCCATCCCGCTGTTCTTCGCCAAGTCAGGAATATTCCTGACATATTCTCAACATCCTGCCCACGCAGTTTCAAATACCTGTCGGATACTCTCTGTGCCTATGAGCAATCTGGGGATGACAACATTGACATGCTCACAGTAGCGGCTTGTGGCATCCTTGGCTCTGAAGCTGCCGGTGTCAGTTTTGTTCAAAACTATCTTTCTGCCGAGGAACCGCTTTCAGCCGAGATTATCTTGTCGGCAGATTACGGCAAGCACAGGTCTGAAATTCAACGGCAAACAAAACTGTGCCGCACAGACTTGTTAGCATCGAGTCTTCATTCGGTATGCGTAAGACTTCAAAACACAGACACCGCTACTCTCATTTCCAAGTCGGATGTATTGAAGAAATCGTTGGGAGATTTTGCGTCGGACATTCCGGCTGACCTCGCCAAACGACTGCGTCGTGCCGCAAAACAGGCTGGGATTCTATGAAACAGAGCAGAGCAAAGGGTAAGATATTGATGTCGGTTGATATGCTTGCCCGGTCAATGCCGTTCCACAGCGGAATCTTGTCACGCTGGCAACTTGTCGAGGACAAGTCTGCGACAAAAACGGCTGGAATTGGTTTCAGGCGGGGCAAACTCACTCTTGTTTTCAATCCTGATTTCATAGAGCCGTTGAGTCTTGACCATCTCTCTGCCGTGTTGTGCCACGAAGTGAACCACTTGCTCTGTGGGCATCTTGAACCCGTCACCGTGGCAAATAGGTCGGCTCGTATTCTGGCAGAGGAAATTAGTTCCAATGAATGGGTGCCTTCCGAATATCCCTTGCCGGGAACTCCGCCGATACTTGCCGACTTCGACTTCCTTTCGCCCAATGAATCCACAGAGCAACGATACGAAGCGTTGAAAGATGTCATCCCAGTTGACTTCGTCGCTACCACTTGTGATGACCACAGCCTTTTTGACGAGGTTGTCAATGCTGGCAGTCTCGGTAAGGCAGTTGTCGCCACAAGCATTGCATCGTCATGGGGCAAGCTGTCTGCCGAGCAGAAGAAGGCATTGCCACAACATCTCCGTGACGCCGGACAACAGGCGGCTGAAGACACCCTTGCCCTTTCTCCCGGCACCGGCAAACTTAATTGGAAGCAACTTCTCAGGCTATATGTCGGCAAGGCTCTTGAACGCAGACCAACTTTCAACAGACCGCCCAGACGCTTCCCGTCTATGACAGGTATCATTCCCGGCAGGGCAAGGCATGGCTCCAAGCCAAAGATACTTTGTTGCATTGATACCAGTGGCAGTATGACCAAACATCTACTTGAGCAGATTTCAGGCGAACTGACTAAGTTGTCACGCTCTCATCAAATCACAATTTGCGAATTCGATACGAAAGTTCACAGGGTCTACGAGTACCGTCAGGCAATCACATCCTTGAAAGGCAGGGGTGGTACATCGTTTCTGTGCCTCTGGGAATCGTCTCTGTCGCAGGCTCACAAGCCGGACTTGATTCTGGTATGTACAGACGGCGGCGGTCCGGCTGGTGATACGATTCCCAAGACAAAGGTTTTGTGGCTCTTGACTCCCAACGGCAAGAAGCCAGCCGTCTGGGGTAAGTGCATCCAGATGACCTGAGTCCGTCCAAACCTACTCCCAGCCCGTAGTCAGCCACCCTGTTCCCGCCACCGTGGCATAAATGCTCCAATTGGAGCATTGAATCTGTCCGTGTAGACGCAGAAGCCTGCATAAATCATCAAAAATTTATTCAATCCTTGGAAAATCACTCGTATTTCCTAAGAAATTGAACAGTCCCGCCGCAATGTTCAGTGTAATTTGTGCCGCCATCCCCAGCCACAACCATCCAGCCGCCATAGACACAGCCCGTATCACCCGGAAAGAAACAATCGTATCGCCACGAATCCAGAATGACTCCCTTTGGAGTCTCATCTGGACAATAGAGCAGTTGCGGAATCCGGCAGAAGCATCTTTCAGCCAATGCCAGAGCAGGTTTCGTCAAGGCTTTGATAATTCTTCGATATTTTTTCCATTGTTGAACACTAACAGGAGGTTCACCAATGAAACGATGCAGCGATGAAGATACCGTAGCCAAGCCCGCCGGGAAGCAAACCGATACCTTCGACATCCACGAGAAATACACGCAACGCAAACTCGACAGGCAAATCACGAAAAGCATCACTCAGGAAGCCCGTAAACGCTACCGCCGCTGGCTCAAAGGCGACCTTCCCATCCCACGCAACCCGGACAAGTTCATCTTCTTCCCTCTATTCTGCCCGTATTGCGGCAAGCCACTTATAGAGGAAACACCCCACACGCACCATCCGTGGGGTTACGACAAACCCAACCGCCTGAATATCGTCTCAGCCTGCGGAGCCTGCCACAGGGAAATCCATGTCCTAGAACGCCGAATGTCGGCTCAGGGAGAGCCACCTCTTTCAGGGCTCCGGGTGTTCATCAATGCGAAAATAAACAAATCTCGGAAAATAATCTCGCCAGCCGGGTATAGTGTAACAAGTGACCCAAAGGGCTTTGAGAAACTTAACAAGGAGGAACAATGAATCTCGATGTATACGCAACGGCTGATTTCC
Organism: bacterium; assembly: GCA_037134535.1. Classification (GTDB taxonomy): domain Bacteria; phylum Verrucomicrobiota; class Kiritimatiellia; order SPBP01; family SPBP01; genus JBAXKQ01. The sequence goes on along the minus strand of JBAXMA010000138.1, from coordinate 1,734 downwards.
CGACCGTGACATGGCTTCTTTGCAATGACGCCAGCCTAATCAGGGCAGAGCGTGTTGCCGACAGAAGAGTGGTGTTCGTCTTTTCTGGCAAGGGCTTCTGCGAGGGGCTTGTCCAACAGATGTTTTTTAACGACGCAGTTCCGCTCACAAGGGTGTTGAGCGAGATTAAAAAGGCTCGTTCTGTGATTCACTCAACCAACTGACAAAAGGAACCGTAAACATGAATACTATTCTGACACTTCAAGATGCTCTCCGACAGAAGGTCTACACGGCTCCACGCAGCCCAGCCTATCAAGTCACCCTGCACAATGATAAGTATGCGATGACAGGATGGGATGACCCGTGCGAAATGCAAGACCTCGCCGAAATACTGGTATTCGGTTTTCTGACATCGCCTGACGATTTGTTCACACCTCATCTCTATTCAGCACCAAGGCGGCTGGAGAAACACTATGTCAAAACATCCTTCCTCGTCGCAGAAGCAGATGACCCGAACGCAATACCTTTCGCCGCTTTCACCGCACAGTTCAATAACGTCCACGGATTCTGTTACACAACGAAGAATCACAACAGAGACAAGAACGGCGTAACCTGTGAGCGATACCGTGCCGTGCTGGCAACAAGCCGTCCGATGAATATGGACGAATGGTCAACACTTCAAATCCTGTTCGGCAAGGCGTTTGGCACCGATGAAGCCTGCAAGGATGCTTCCAGATGTTTTGCAGGCAGCACACCCAGCCGCATCCTGATACATCTGCAAGGTAACGAAGCCCTTGATGTTGACGCTTACCTGCGAATCGCAAAGCAATTCGGGATTGAGAGCCACCACCTTGCACAAGCACACGGCTCGACATCAACGAATGCTGTAGTTCCATTGGCGGCTGGCACAGTGGACAAGAATCTGCTTGCCCGTATCATCAAGTATCACAAGACGCTTGATGCGAAACGGCATACCCATTCCAGAATGTATTCCTGCATGAAGAAGGCATTTCATTTCTGCCGTAATGCTTCGACAGTGGAATCAACGATGCTTTCGTGGGATGTCTGTGCCGACTGGCTGTCACGGCATCCAAATCAGAAGAGTGATTTCACAAAACAGATTGAGAAGGCATGGCGGGATTTCTCGGCTGACCTTCTGTCGGACTACCACGTGGACATCGCCACCGCAAATCCCGTTGAAGATATTGCAAGCGGTACGCTTCCTGAACTGAGACCGGCATTCCGCTCGGCAATGGACAAGCATTCGCTGACCAACGCCTACACAATAACGCCCCTGATGTGGGACACGGCGAGATTAGTTCAACATCTGCTAGAAAGACCCACCAAGCACATAATGAAGGTAGTCTGCGGGGGCGGAAAATCCGTGGGAGCGACCTGCTATGTAGCATCACAGGCATCTGACTCGAACCGTTTCTGGATTGTGCGGGAATCAGTCCTGAACTGTATGGAGACCTGCGACACATTGACAGCCCTTGGCGTGGCTCGTGTTGGGGTCTTGTCCGGCTACAAGGGCGAAATCTGCACACAGATTTCAGGCAACCAGAATCCGTCAATGGACTGGCGAACGATGTATGGCAAGCACTCGCCCTGCAAGTCCTGCAAGCAGAACAGCCTTTGCCCGTTCTATCAGACCCATTGGTACGAGAAAGAAGTCAGGAAGTCATCGCATGTCCTGATTATGCCAGTGGCAAGATGAAAGTGCAGTAGAGATGGCGGTTTGAAAATGGGTCTTCT
>JBAXMA010000137.1:0-7779 GCA_037134535.1 bacterium | reverse complement strand
ACATAGAGCTGCTGCCAGCAACTCAGCCCCACCCCATTCCTTCGTGCTATTATCGGGGTGAAGCAGGCCCTTGCAAGGCATGGCGTTCAGGGCATATACCAACCGCTTGCCTACAGAATCGAGATTGTGCTTCAGTTCATTCAGAAGCAATTGAAGCCCTTGTTCGTCTCCAACTACCTCTGTCTGCTCAGTATCCATGCCTAGCTTTCGCATCAAGTCACATCGATAACTGGAAAGACTGCGATCTAATCCAGCCAACGGCTTTGTCAAGAGAGGTGTGAGTCCTGCTATAAGATCTTGCCTTTCTGCTCGATCAACGCTCCGCATGATTCCATCAATCGAAGCCAACATATTGCTAAGTTCCGCGTTTAGCAGTGGGTTTCTTGCGCCAGAAACTGCACGGCGGAATCGTTTGGCCAAAGATGTCTCGATTAGACTCTGAAAGATCGACAGAGATCGATCTCCTTTGTCGACTATGATTTGCCCCTCCCCAACCACGGCGGGCAACATGTTTTCCGTTGCGGTAGGGGAGCCGCTAAAGAAGATGATCTCAGGGGCAGAAACACCAAGCGCCGCGGCACGCCTACGGATCCACAATGCCGCATACCATCCTCCATGCCCAAGAAAGTCTGCCCGTCCGGAACCTGCCTCACCTAGCATGGCCCTCTCTGCATCACGAGCACGCGTCATCCCCTGTTCCTTGCGCAACCCAGCATCACCATTGGTGCTCGCCGCATCCGAATAACATTCACACACATCTTGGACGATGCTCGCGACAAGCCCGTTCAACCTAGTGCGCGGCGCTCCAGTAATCTGGTAGATTTGTTTATGAACGTCGGCTCCCGTTCGTCCGTCAAGACGCACATCACAGATCACAATATCCGGAAATGTGTCAACTGTCAGTGCTTGTATACTATCGTACGCTGCAGCAAGTGTTGCTTCTCCCTCGCTGACAAGTCGAACGAGCGGCCGCCAATCATCATCGCCCCTAGTCGCTTTTGTTGCAAAGAATGCTTCCTCAAGATTCTTCTGCTGAATCTGCGCCGACGTCGGAATATCTTCGACAAACCAAATGATTGTTCGCGTCTTCATTCTCATTACTCCAAAAATGGGATTCTCAACTCGACACGCACTACATCCTCTCCAACGGCAAAGGAGGCCCCAGAGTGAATTCTGCGCCCGAGACGCGCGAGATACCCAAGGTTGCCTTTGATACTTTTCAAGCCGCCCTTACCACTATCTAGTAACAATTTCTGATCGTCGGAGAGATCTCCTTTCATGTCAAACCGGTCCAACAGGCCAATAAGCGCAGCATCTGCGATCGAATTGCTGATCCTAACATGGAGAAACCGGGCCTCAGGGCTCTTTGACATGCTGAGATGCAGGCATATTCTTAATCCGAAGCGAGAAGGCCTGCCATACTTGAGAGCATTCATCAGAAACTCGTTAAAGACGACCGATGCCACTACAGCAGGTTCTTCGTCTAGGCAAAGATTCGAGACAGTGTCGACATCATTCGTCGCGGTAACTTCCAAGGAGAACGGAATCCCGTCTTTGTCCATGCCATACTGACCGCAGAGGTCAGCAAGGGGCTTGATACGCGTACGGTCATCGGCATCTGCCTCCGTCAGCGGCAACAGGATTGACGCCAATGGTGGCACCATATGTCTCCAGTCAAGACCGGTATTCGCCTGGTGAACAACATCAACAAAGCCTTCGATATAAGAGCTGCCACTATACTCCAGCTCTGTTACGTATGCCCGAAGCGCAGATGCAAGCCCCTCGCGAATCACTCTGCAACCGTTTACTTGCGATGCACTAACAATTCTGAGTGATATATCCCGTCCCGGTTCTCCGGCACGAAGCATAAACGTGTTTATCCGATCAACGCGCGCAGAGGCCTTTGCTATGTCACCCAGTTGTCTAGGAAGAAAATCAACAGTTTCCGCGAGGTTGGGACTTGAAGCTCGCACATCAGCAGCGATAGCCTGTGCGGCTATTCGTTCGTGGGACGTTTCATAAATGAAGCCAGGAACGGGTGCTCTATCATACATGTGAACAACTGCTTTGGCCAACTCGCTGCCCGCTAGTCGGGCCTCATCACTAGCTTCCAACGCATAGAGAGTCCGAACATACAAACGAGGTGCCCGGCCATGTTTCTCTTTGAAACTGTCTATCTTCTTAGCAATAGGGGTGGTCTTACCTGCACAATTAACGGCCTTGATGAACACAAAAAAAGCTGTCGCCAAGTCAGTCAGGGCTTCATCGGCGACCTTCTTGACAGAGGCGGCGCGCATGGCAACGGGGAGAAGGGCATTCTTTATGGCGTGAGACATGTTCCGCATCATTTCCCATTGTGCAGCTATACGTTCCTCAGTGGCCGCCTTTCTAGCCAGTTCTTTGGCGTCATCCTCGAGCTTCTGTTCCAATTGGTGAATCCGAATCGGCTGAAGAAACTGAATGGCGGTGCAAATGACGCCATTGATAAAGGCCCGGTCTGGGCGCCCAGACGTGAAGAGGATGACGGAGCCAAGCGATACCGGCTTAAACGCTGTACCAATCCACAAGGGAAGGAGCGTCAATGTCAAGTTGGGCAACCCCTTGTCTTCAAGAGCCAGCAATTCATTAGCGACGAAGAACTCATGGTACCAGTCCAAGAAGAACGCCAGTTCGTCCCAATGCGTCATACCGGTTCCATCGTCCAGATACCGGTGTACTGTGGAGTCAGGACGCGACGGGAGCTTGCTCTTCAGGTCAGATGGCGGAAGAATTGCCGCATTCTTCGCCTTCATCTGCGCACGTACTGGCTCCAACATTTCGTCATATGACATTTGCCCAAGTGATTGAATAGAATCGAGCGAAGGAAGCGTATAGTGCACAGAAAGGCAAGATTGAAAGAGACGCATATCGCTAATACCATCGTCAGTCATAACGCCAACGTTCGTTTCGCTGAGGGAGGCTGAACGCGCGTCAGCTTGACACGAGATGAAGAAGGGCCGCTCTGTCCAGACGTCATTCGCAAACATATCAGTATTCGCCATCTTCTTTGTCAGTTGCATCGCCCTGCGCTCGAAGGCAGCCAACATCTTCGCTGTCAAGTCATAATGCTTCGTCTGGGCTTCAGCCTTTCGACCGTCATCATCCTTGTATATAGAATTGAATCTCGTGATCCATTCCGGGGTGCTGTTCGCGTGGTCTTTCTCAAGTGTCGAATCGCGCGGCAGGAACACCTCGGTCGCCAACCTATAAACTGAATCCTGATCAGGATGACTGCCCGAGCGAGCGGCGTGATCGTAGTACACCGGCATCATGCCGACCCGGCCCAGCGCACCCGAAAGGCAAGTGTTCGCAATCTCCTGGCCAACAAGCGTCTTGAAAAGGCCTTTCGGAATTGCACCAGCATCTTCTTGCTTTCCTTCACTGGCAATGACCTTCAACCAATCAGCCGTCTCATATGCGTGATCATCTACACGCGATGAGGATAACGAACCCCGCAACAAGCCGTTCTCTTGGAAGCGACAGCAGCACTCGCTGCGATAGACCAGTCGATAGAATTTGATGTCTTCCTGCCGAGCATTGCTGGATGCAATAGATGGTGGGGAATCCCAGAACGTCCAGTAACCATGCTGGAATGCACACAGACCAGGATCGCTTTTGTCATGCATTCCGTCGTGCGGATCAAAATACGGGATTAGGACAGAGCATGCATTCTCTAAACTCTCATGGTCGCGCTCGTCCAACTGAGGTGACTGAAGGATTTCTCTCGCTTTCTCCAATACGACTCCGAGAGCGTCGTACCTGTCACTCTTGTCGGAATGATTGACGCCCTTCTTCGGACAATCGGCGAAATACAGCGGATGGGTGAATATGATCAGATCGGGACGGTCTAATCCGATACAACCGACGGCCGCTGGCGTGAGTCCTGCCTCTGGCAGCACAATGACCTTAGTCCCGTAGGCATATGTGCCGCCAGGCGCTGGCCGATCAATACAGTCACAGTCAGCGACCGGTGCATCGGTGACATATACCTTTGCCGCCGTCAGGCCGTTCTTCCCACCTTTACCCATGTGGGCAGTCATTAACGGTCCCAGAACATCTGAACAGCAACCGATGATGACGACGACCTTATTCTCGTATAGTTTAGACTTGTCGTAGAGGTATTCGAAAAGGGCCTTCCGTTGATTGCAGTTCTTGGCCTGACCTGACCAAATCCGTCTGTCTGAAATATCTTCGGTAAGCATCGCTTCCACCCCCGCTCACGGTTTCTTGTATCAGATAGCCACGAGAAGAATCAACCTGCAAAGGGCCGACTCGTATTCAAGTGATGCTTCTTTAAAAACGCTTCACCACTGTGATTGCGGTTTTTACCCTCTTTCGCGAAGCGCACGAAACCCTCACTCTTCCATCTTCGCCTGCTTTAGCGATGAGACTGGAGTAATCGGGGCCACATTCTCAAACACATTCGCGCATGCGGTATTCCTCTCCGTGGTGTCCTTAACGGCATTCCTGTCGGTAGAATTCGTGACTACGCGGCCGCCTGACCACTTCATCTGTGCGAACTCCATGAAATCTCAAAAAGTCATAGTTGTTTGGACGTACCCAAAGTCGGCATCGTCGCCACCCGCTCCAGTGACGGCATTGGCCGTGTCGCTCACGTAGCCGCCGGCAAAGAAGTGACTGTAACCTGTATCGACTCTCAACCATTTCCAAGGGGTGTTGTACGAGATCGTGACATCGAGTTCCGATCCAACAAACCGGTTTGCACTGAGGGCAGCCGCATTAAGCGGACGGACGCGTGCAACACCGTTGGCCCGACACCAGGCATCTTGGTTGGAGTAGAGCCAGAAGGCATGGCCGTCGACATCCAGAACGAGCTTGTGCGATGGCTGCTGCGCATCCTGATAAGGAGTCAGTCGCAAGCCGCAGGCGAGGTCGTGAATGTTCTTCCACGAGAACAGGTCCATGCGGCCGTAGGGTTTGTGGTTACTTGGAAACAGGTTGAGGAAGGATTGGTCATTATTGTCATCGGGATTCTTATCGCCAGAGGCAACGTTGTATTCAACTCCCAGCCTGGGACTCCACGCTATCTTTGCCCAGGAGTAACCAGCTCCGGCATGTATCGCAAACGCCTCATGGTCAATCATCTCTGGACCCGGAACGGCAGCGCCCTGCTGACCGGCACTGCGGCCAGTCTGATATGCAACCTCCGCATCGTAATCCCAATTGCCTGTCTTGCCTGGCGTTGATTGGATGCGAAAGCCCAGAGTCCAGATTCTCTGGGCGATATCATATGGCGTAGCCCTATTGGTGAGGGTTCCGCTCATCGCTGTGTAAACAGGGTCACTGTCTCCTTTGTCTCTGAACAAGACGTACAAATCGGTCGTCTGGAACTCAAGAGCCTTAGTGCTCAGATACAACCCAACGAGTGTGTCGTCCCAGTCAGCTGTATTAAAGATCATGCCATCGTTCGCGTCTGGACCGAAGCCTGCAATATTGACTACGTGCGCACCGAATGCGTCAAGCGTTAGCAGCCGGTTCGGATCACTGTAACGCAATTTCAAGGCGTCAAAGGTACGACTGAAGTTGTTCCAACCGGCGGAGCCCACAAGTCGTTCGTCACCGTAGGACAACTCCTGACGACCGAGTCGCATGGTAAATGGACAGGCCGCCAGGTTGCCAAGGTCGATATATGCCTGCCGGAGGTCGAATGGGTCATCGCCTTCAGAGCCGAACGTGTAGGGAACGCCAGGTCGTGTAGCCCAGATCTGACGAGTATCCTGGCCCTGCAGATAGCCGCCGATCGACTCAGAAGGTCGAACCGTGACACCAATTCTGAAACGCTGGAGCAGAAATGTGTCGTCGGTCACATCACCGAGCGAGTTCTTCGCATCATTGAAATCGAAGTTATTCTGTCGTGTCTCCAGCCGCGCACGTTCTTCGACATCAAATACCACCTTGCCGTCGCCAAAACTGAGAGGGTTGGCTGGATCAGCTCCGTTCGCAGCAGCAGCAAGTAACAGACTGATCGCCGCCACATAACCAGCCTTCTTGGTCATCATGCCTATTCTCCATTGTTGCAATCACGGAAAAGATCACTATTCAAGATGCTCAGACAAGCCCCAATTTGCCACACCACTGCCAACCTCATCACGAATCTGTTTGAGGGCGGCCAGAACCGGTTCGTACTTAATCTCGGTCTTGTAATCAATAAATATGCGGCTGAGAAGCGCCACGTCAATTCTGTCCGTAGTCCGGAGATCACAACCGGAGAGCCGATTGTATTCCTGCACGATACGTTCATCCTCGACGCAGTCGGCAAAGTACTGCGAACCCGGTAACGGGAGAGCGGAGTTGACAACCATCTCATGCACATTTGGTGAGCGTGCTATTCGTCTTATCAGCTCGAGGTTATCCGCAAGGGACTGCCTATTCTCACCGGGAAGCCCCAGCAGGATCCCGGTTATGACGTCAATACCGGATTCTTCGTAGCGTTCGATCTCGTGCAGAAGAGTCGAAATGGTATAACCGGCCTGGTATCTCCGATTGAAATGCCGCGACCAGTGTAGGACTGATTCCACACCCATGAACACCGTCTTCACATGGATCTTGCGAAGAGCTGCCTGGTCCCTCTCCGCAAACAAACCCGGGTATACAAAGAATCGAAACCATGCGTCGGGCGGATCCTTGACTTCTGCCAACTCCAGTAGGAATGAGCTCGGCAAGGTGTCCCCCGTCTCAAGGAAGTAGTTGACACCATAGCGGCGATTCAGTTCCTTCACCTGGGCCCAGTACTTCTCCCCAGACACTGTTCGATATCCCATAACTGGAATGGAGCAGTACTCGCAACGCTTCGTGCGGTAGCAGCCTCGTACACCAGAAAGAGGGAATCCGGACATAGACGGTGAATCCGGTCCTGCTTTCCATTGATATGTTGGCTGCAACAGATCTAGATCCAGTTTAGGCAGCATATCCAAATCCACGCGGGGCCAACTCTTAGGATCAACGTCGAGGCCCAGCAACTTGTCGCCCTGTCGGTATATCAAACCTTTGATTCCGTCCGACGGCTTTCCGAGAAGCATGTCCCGCAGAGGTATTTCTCCATCGCCCCGCACAACGTAATCGACGAACCTGTTGTTAGCCAGAACACGTTCGGCTATGGCCGTTGGATGCGGGCCCCCAAACACAATCGTCGTTGCAGGCCTCAACGCCTTGAGTTGGTCGGCGAGTACAATGGAATGGTCATAGTTGCTGAACCAGCACGAGAAACCGATAAAGTCCGCATTAAGTATCTGGAGAAGCTGCTGATCGGTGTAAAACTTGCCGTCAACCACCTCGATGCCGATGTGTGGAATCGTCTGTCGTAAGAATGCAGCAAGCGTCAGTATGCCCAGTGGCGGTTGGGGAACAACCTCAGAAGCTTTCGAAAGTCGGCCCTTGGAGTGACTGCAGAAAACAAGTTGAATGCGCTCGGTGATCACGTAGGCAATCCCTTCTCAGATAGCTCCCAGCCCTCGAGGAGGAAGCTCACCACTTCTGCGCGGCAACGCAGGTGCTCCTGCGCGGTCAACATCGCTATTGATCGCGGCCGCGGCATGTGGTTCCGTAAATCGCCACAGATCCGCCCCTCCTGCCCCATGAGAAGTACCCGGTCGGCGAGTAGAATAGCCTCGTCAACGTCGTGCGAGACTAGAAGCGTTGGGGCTTGACGTTCAAGCCACAGGCGTTCGAGGTAAAGGGCCATCTTCCATCCTCGCCTCTGATCAAGCTCGGAAAAGGGCT
>JBAXMA010000136.1:0-7790 GCA_037134535.1 bacterium | reverse complement strand
TTCCCACAGCGACCTGATTCGTTTGTGCGCTTCCGCCACTATGCTCCACCCCAGCCCGCCCACGCCAATAAACAATGTAGGTGACCTGTAAGACATATCCGCCTCCTCTTTGCTTCCCTCTGATGTTCTACAACTTGTTGAACGTATGTTCTGTCCCATCCACTCTGAAACTTGACGGCAGCGCATGCAGTGCCACCTCAACCCCCGGAACTACCGGCTCCCATTGCCCGTTGACCAAAACCTCAACGCTGTTCTCTTGAAACGAACTCAGCTTGACACGAATCACAAAATGTCCAATCCACCTGGGGTATTCAAAGACATAGCGATTCTTCCCTGAAGATGGATCCAACTCAAGCTCTGAAAGCGTGTTGCGGGACGAGTAAGACCCACCCAGCCACATGGATTTACCTTTTGCCTCTGATATGGCTGCCAGATCGAAGGTCTGATCCTCCCGCCTCAACCGAAGGCGCTGCCAGAACACCAGCGAACCCAAGATCGTGCGGAATGGCGGAGGATGGATAACAGTCCAAACGGACACGACTAACCAAACCCACCCTACATACCATTTTGTGGGCAATGCGAGATATGGGTTGTACCAGACCCCAAGCAAGCCCCCGGCTATGAAGTAAATCAATGCCAATGCAACGGCAAAGGATCGGGGCAGGCCCAGCCACGACAGCAACAGTCCCGCAATGATGGCGATGACAGCAGAGACGACCCAGCGCCGAGACACCGGAGGCGGAGGAATCAGCCGGCCTCCGCTTCCATCCAGCTTGGTCGTATTGTAGCCGGCCACGTTCGGGGGCAGACAGGGGAATATCCGGATACAGTCTGCGGGTCTTCGCGAAGGACTGGCGGAGCCTACCATCGAAAACTCCGCAACAAGATCTGGATCATTCGCCTCAACAAGAATCTCGACAGGGTAGGCGCCAGGTTGACGGATTTGCATGAGATTCCTTGGGGAATAATCAACGCGCAACATGACTTCCTTCGTATCTGCGGTCACTTCAACTTGCCGTTTTCCTTCCGAGCTGTCGCTCGCGCCTGTTACGAAGGCTGCAATCGGCACGCCGCTCAGTTCCGCCGCTGGCGTCTGAATTCGGAGAGTAAGCTTCTGTGACTGGTTCATCCGAATTCGATCTCCGACCTTGAACCGCATCAGCGTCGAATTTACTCCACGATCCGTGTAGATCAGGTTTTGACGCGTCAAACCCAGGTGGACCACATTTGTTCCGACTCGATCTATTGCTGCTCCCTCGATAGAAAGGACAATCTCCGACACCGGTGCAATACGCCCCGCGATTGGAAGAAACCTAGGCGTGAAGGCAACATTGAGCAGATTCGTCGCATCTGTCCTCTCCGCTTTGAACTGTATCTCTCCCTTGAACCCTACTCTTGCGTCTGCCGGTACTTCAGCCGGGTTGGCCACCTCGAACATTAAGTCAACACGTTCATCCGTCACGTAGAGTGGTCTGGGCCTGACATTGACAAGAAGGCCCGCAGCCAATGGCAAATCTGTCTCTACCGCAGACATCTTCGCATCGGCATTGAAAGCCCTGCCCTTCACGTCTTCATCAAAGAACAGAACCATCGGCATCCGATGCACGAACTGCTGGCTGCGAAGATTGCCATAGTCCTTATTTCCCGTTCTAACGCGCACAAAGACCGTGTTGATGGGAATTGGCGGAAACTCTTTGGCGATTCTATCAGAACCGGAATTGGTATTACCAGGATGCCTATAGGGACAGTAAGCCAACTGGAGATTGGGGTATTCGGTACGAGCAATACCAATCTCGTTCCACTGGTTCGAACTTATCGTGGGCCCGTTATTCAGATCATCGGTGTAGATGCGCAATTCTACCAGGTGGGTCGGGTTGCTCTTTGCGTATTCTCTCGCCTTCTGAAATACGGTGTAGATGCTTCGCTCGAGCCATGTTACATCGCCGTCGGCTTTAAGCTCGTGCAGTTTCTTCTCGAAGTACTCGTAGTCGGATTGAGCCTGAATAGTCTTCTCCTGGAGCAACAGAACGTCTCTGGAGAAGGTATAAATCGCGACATGTTCGCCCGCCTGCCGGCTTTTGATATCCTTAATCAGCCTGTTGCTTACTTCGTCAAAGATATTGACGAACCCGGCTTCACCAGAGTTGCCAGTCATGGATTTTGTTGCGTCCAGCAGAAAAAACACATCGAATGCTTCCTGGCCTGCCGAGATTCCCGGGAGAGACACGAAGCCTGCAACCGCGACAAGAGCAGCACACAAAGGCGCCAGGCGTCTTTTGCTACAACTCATGGTTTCTCCTTCTTTCTGACTAATCTTTCGCGTCTCTACTTCTTCTCGGTAACAGTAATCTTGACCGGCATGCTGATGTTGCTGTACGTCTGAACGCGATCCGGTGCATCCTTCAGTGCAAGCACCAGCTTTTCAACACACAACAGAACCTGCATATCTCCGACATCGTCGGGAGTGGGAACAAAAACCGCATAGTACCAGCCGGCAGCGTCCTTCTTCTCGTTCTCCTGATATCTTGCCAGCGGGGGCACCCACTTCCAAGTCAGCTCTTTTACCAGATACCGATCACCGATTACACCCCCAACCTTGAGAATCTTATCCTTATCCCTGGCACAAACAAGGCCGCAGATTCCGATGGTACGATTGCCGCGGCTGACTTCCGCAGCAGCGCCGGTGCTCAACTCATTTTCGTAAATCGACACCGGTGTATTCACCTCGACGGTCGTAGGCAGCGTGTGCGTTATTGCAAATTCGTTCTTGTCAGGCCAGTCAGCCTGCACCATCAGGCGTATGTCGGACCGGCAAAGCGCTGCGCCGCTGCCTCGCGACTCCCTGATCTCAATCCCGCCACGATACTCCTCGCCATACCTGACATTTCGCCGCGCCTCTTCCGAAAGGGCAACACTGAAAGGCAATGCTGTAGTCCCAGCCACAGGAGCACCATTCACCATGGACATGGGGTTCAACTTGACCTGTTGGCTCACACGCAGCCATTCTCTGGGAAGACTCAGCAGGTTCGTTCCGCGCGCCTCGCTCGAAACTTCCACATAGACATCCTTTGTCTCCACCCACCAGCTTCTCAGAGTAAGTGAATTCGTCATGACCGCCTTAGGATTCTCCATGTTGAGCACCAACTCAGGAGGCAACACATCAACACGTGCCGGTATGATCAGCTTAAGAGACTCAAGAGAAACACTGAGCTTTGCCTCATACCGAACCTTGTCGGCCACAACCAGCCGGAGCTGAACAAGCGCGGTGCCACCAATTCCGACCGGCCCGGAAGCACGGGCCGGATAACCGAATGGTCCATTCCATTTAGGCGCATCCTTCGACGGGCTCAGCGGCACCAGCCCCAACCCGTCAGTCAACGAGATCTCGCAGGCAACGGTCTCGATCTTCCAGGATCCAGCTCTGTCCCCTGGCTCCAACGGCTTGCTGCCAGGCGCGCCTGACAAACGAACCACTACTGCACCGTTGCCGCCTGCCGCAGGCACGCCGGTCCCAAGGTTTTCAACCTTTCCCTTTATCGCTTCCTGATCAAACTTGGGCCATGCGCCAACTACAACAGTCACCTCTGCGGGCTGAACCACATGCTGGCTGTCAGACGCCGTAACCCTCATTCGATAAGGACCTGGATCAAGAGTTGCCGCGCCTGCGGCGATGAGGGTGGCGCTAAAAGCATTCTTCTTTACATCGCAACGCACGGGGGCGAGCACGGTCTTTCCCTGTGCGTCAAGCAACTCCACAACAATCTGACTGCCCGGGGAAAGTGACTCAGTCACGCAACGAGGATCAGCCTTTACCACCAGTCCGCTAAACTCAAGACCTTCGTACGGGTCCTTCAGCAAGTGTCCGGGTTTGGGCGAAAGAACATCAAGCCTGAAGTCGGACGGACCCACATAGAATTCGCGCTGCCGCTCCGCCATCCATGGCTTTGTCTTACCATGCGAGAACTCACCACACACTTGAAGAGTATAGTCTCCAACGCGGCTAAAGGATTCCGTCGCCGTAAAGGCATATGTCGCACCACGCTGCATGCCCTTCATTACCACAATCCGGCTCTCTTTCTCGGAATTTGTCACTACCGCACGCACGGTTGTCTCACCCACCAGTTGCTCGATCACTCCTGGATCGACACCCGGTTTGGGCTGCAGCACAGCGGTCAGTTCCACGGGCACCCCGGCGAGTTGCTTGCCGTCTCGCGGACTCGTAATCGCAAATTCGAAAGGAACAGACTGGAGGGCGTGTATCTGCAATGAGCCTTTACCCTTCGCCGTGGCAGTCCATGTGCCCTGTGCCGGACTGGCAACTCTCACAAAATTGTAAAACCGTGGACAAGTCTTCCGGTCGTCTGACGAATAACAGTTTGTGGCCGCAGGATCTATGCGACCCACTTCAGACGCCAATTCAACAGAAGACTTGGGACTATTCTTAAAAAGCACCACATTCAGCTCCCTGGACGCTGGCCACACGTAAAACTGGTCCGCCTTGATAGACACCATGCCTTTCCCTGCGGTAAGTATCTTCAGATACACCTCAAGGAGCTCCGATGGCGTTTTCGCCGAAAAGTACTCACCACCCGTCGCCGCACAAATCTTGTGAAGAGGCTTCGGGTCCGCCCGATCACTCAACGCTATGCAATGAACAGGCACATCATTGGTGTAGGGGGCAAGGGCTTTCTCCATGTCCGCATTCACGCGGCGCTGTGGCCAGTCCTCAACCGGCTCTAGTTTCCCGTCAGTCAGCAGGATAACTTCCGGCCGGCCTCCGGCGGCTGTCGACTTCTCAACAAACTTCCGCGCAATGTTCAAAGCCAGAAGATAGTCGGTACCATTCCCGTCAATCACGACCGACTTTCCATCAGCGTCCTTAAGGGAATGGATTTGGTCACAGATCTTCTTCTTCGCAGCCCGGCTCGCCCTGGTCAATGGCAAGAGCACCTCGGAATTGACACCGAACACAACAATAGCAATCTGGTCTGCCTCATCCGCTGAGTCAACCACAAGAGTGGCTCCATCAAGCCGGATGTTGGAGGGATCATTATCCCCCATGGAATTGGAATGATCCACCAGAAGAATATAGTCATGTCCAGCAAACGCAACCGGAAGAGGGATGGAAAGGGAAACAACCACGATTACGAGGAAAGATACCAGCCTGCCGACATTCAACCGCATGCTTTTCTCCAATGGCCCACTGGGGCGGGTCAGTCACAACGCCCTGATACCAAGATTCCGTGTACACTCCTGCAATATCAGTGTCAAGAGCATTTAGCTTCCCGACAAACCGCCCCGCCGATTTGCTGGCACAACGTCGCACAGACAGCCATGCCTATCCACTGACCGGTGGGTCCGAAAGAATCGTGACCTTGCAAATATCGTCTTTCGTCCCCCAAGCCAGATCGCCAAGCGTGATAGCGGAGTCCAATCCCACCGCCCTGATCGTCTCTTCGTATGCCATGACCAGGAAACAAGCCACGCTCTTGACCGCCTCCTGTGCGGCACCTCGGGCGACGGAGAGCCGCTCCTCCCCGTGGAGCTTGCGCATAGACTCTATTTGCTCCTCGATGTGTTTGTCGATACCGGCCGACTCAGTCTTAGGATCATTTCCCGTACCGTTGACCGCACAAACGTCGCTGACAAACTCACGAATGCACAGCGGCCTATCAGGAGGCTTTATGCCGGGGCGATCTTTGTTCCCTGGGAAATACGGCATGCGGAACTGCAAGCTAACCCTGCCCCGGTCAATTATAACTCTTTCAACGACCTGTCGTTTCAGGTCTTCCACATCCTGCCGCGGCCCCCGCCGGCTGCCGAATAGCAGGAAATCCGCAGGTACCCTTGTGTAGTCGATGTCAATAGCATCCGCAAAAGAATGCAGACCGCAGAGTTTCTTAACCACATCGTGTTGAGTCGGCGGTATCACATCAAGCGCCACGCGCAGAGCGACGAGTGCCTGATCCAATAGATCGTCGTAGGAATTGTGTTGGTTCGTTTCCGTCGGCACCTTGAGCATACCCAACTTGTCACTGGCATCCGGGATATCGCCAAACTTGCGCAGATCAAGGAGTCGATCATGATGGCCGACAATCAACGCCACCTGGGCTCTTAGATCTGCGTCCATTTCCCGTGCCAGCCGCGTTGCGAGACGGCCGAATTCGTCTCTTCTCGCATTGTCCATTATCACTTGCATTCCCAGTACAGGGTGACCCTTGCGGGCAAGCTGCGCTTGTTGCTTATTATGCGCATGCCGGGTGTCAGTAATTGGAAACATCCCGATTTCATGGCACAAAGCGGCCAGATACAGTGCAAGAATATGCCCTTCCAGGCGCACACCATCGCGCACAAAAATCGTCTTCTCATACAAGAGTGGTCGCAACAGTTGCTCAAGTATGCCTATCAATGTGACGATATGTCTTCCGCCGTGATCGTTGAAGAACTTCAAATATTCCTCATCGAGTGCATGAAAACTGTCCATCAGCTTCAAACAGTAGGCCGTGAAGTCAAGCGCAAGTCTTCGGGCTGAGGAGGATTTGATCATATGATCAAAGAACGGGTTTGGAAGTGATACGAGCCGCCGGCATTGCCCCCAGTCAATCCATTGTTTCAGCAGCACCACGATCTCGTCGATTGTGGCAGTTTTCTTAAACACATACCCATTGTCCATGCTCGCCTGAGCGGCTAAGCCGTGGTCCAGGGAAGACGTCCAGAGTATCACCGGAAGCCAGTCCACTCTCTCGCGAGTCTTTTTCAGAATCTCGATGCCGCTCTGCTCGCCGGGCAGGTAGATATCGAGAAGGATCAGGTCGTACTCGGGCAGAACCCGCCAGAGATCCGCCGGTTTCTCAGCCGGTTGACTACCCCACATCCGGACATTCTTGGCATCCGAGGAAAACTCCAGAGTCACAGGGTGGTTCAGGGCATCAGCCAGTTGCTGCGTAATGATACGAAACACCGGCATCCAATCGGAAGCGTTGTCATCGACGACAAGTACCCTGAACTCAATACCGCCCCCACTGGCCGAGCCCATATCGCCATTTTGTCCTATAGTCTGGGCCGGCTCCCCGCGAATGGCATTCACAACCGGAACATTGGACCCGCCAGTCGGCAACTCCTGCACGCCTGCCCCAGAAAGAATCCGGATTTCCGTCATCAAAGCCATCAGACGATCTATATCTAGGAGTGGCGCTTCTCTCCAACTGCCGGGACTGCCCAACCACTCTCGTATGGCTTGCCATGATTCCAGCAGGTCCGTCGCTAGATGATGTTCGTAAGCATCAAGTCCGACCGCAATCTTATCAAACGCAGAGGCGGCACGCTCACGCGCTTGTGCCGTGTTTATGATCCAATCGCTCCAGCCATCTTCCACCATCCGGTTGAATCCTGACGAATCCTGAATGGCCAGCTTCTCCTGTCTTATTCCCTCCTTGATCAGCATCCGGGCTGGACCAAGAATCTCATTGGCAATGTCTGCCTTAGCGCCGTGAACAAACTCGCGAATCTTACTGAAAAGCTTGCGGGCAACAATAGTCTGCTCACAGGTGTCACGCAGCGCCGCCCCCCCGGGCACAATGGCGAGCGGTCTAAGCTCCACTAATTCTCGCCTGATCGCCTCGACGGACATGGAGCAAGTGAAACATCTGTGTTCGAAGGCTCCTCTTGCTGTAGCTGGCAGACTCGCCCATGGGAGCACCGGATCTGCCCCGGCCAGGGGAAAAACCACGACAATGTGGCGAATCCCAACCTTATTCATCCTGTTGAACTAATTGAATAAGTACTCATCC
>JBAXMA010000135.1:0-7811 GCA_037134535.1 bacterium | reverse complement strand
ATATACGATCAGGCGCGAGGATGGTCGTGGGATTTCTGTTCTGGTTCGGCTCGTCCACGGCTACAATATGCACGACTGCATGCGGCTGAAAGGTTACAAGGTCGAGCTGCTGGCAGATGGTGTGGACAGTGGAAAGTGGGATGTGGAACGTAAAGCTAACCACCAACCATCAACCACCAATGAGCAACGACGCATTCAGACATGGCGACTTACCTCCGACATAGGCGACCAGTTTATCTCCTGCTCCGTCATGCTGCGTGCCGGTGATTTTGGCGGCACGATGGTTGGTGTGAAAGATATGGCGTTTCCGAGGATAGCCGCGCCGATCGGGCCGGAGTGGGATATCGTGGGGGTCAGGGCCAGCGATCTGAGTCATCCTGTGCAGAGCTTTGTAATGCTGTGCAAGGTGAAATGGAATAACTCAAGATGCGACCTGCTGACTTTCCTCAGACTGAGGCAGCCAGCCTGGGCGAGCACGGAGTACCTGACATTCCTGGCATCCTCGCGTGGCGTTCGTGTCACTCCAGATAATGAGGCCGCAGTCATCAACGAGGTCCGCGCCGCACAAGCTGTTGTTTACGCCGAGTTGTGCCGGTGGAGGAAGACCATAGACATTAGACCATAGACCATAGACATTAGACATTAGACATTAGACAACAATAGAATCAGGAACAGGTACACTCTTCGGGTCTAAGGTCTAATGTCTATGGTCTTCCTGTCTATTCTTCTTCTTCCTCTTTTCCAGTTGACCTGCGGCCGGCGAGATGGTATGTTCAATACATACTGAACGAATGAATGCATAATTCAGGGGGACGGAGTCTGAAGAGTGAGGATTTGTTTGAGGCAAATTTGACTTCCCAGTTCGAGACGTTCCCAATGGTTTCTCTTCTGATCTTTGTCGTAATGGCAGTCGACATCCTCCCCTGTAACTCTGTAACTCTGTAACTCTTCTTCCTAGTCTAAAGTCTAATGTCTATGGTCTAAAGTCTCTTCCGCTCTCCCGCTCCCCCATGTCCGATCTTCATCCACCTGTACGCCGCTTTATTCAGGACGCGGGCCACATGACCCAGTCGCTCGGACTAGGTCGGGTTGTCGGCCAGATCTATGCGTACCTTTATATGAGCTCGGAGCCGCGTGGCCTCGCTGATCTGCAACAGGCTCTGGCAATCAGCAAGGGCAGTGCCAGTACCGGAGTGCGGCAGCTTGAGCAGTGGCGGGGCGTCAGGAAAGTATGGGTGAAAGGCGATCGCAAGGATTACTACGAGGCCAGCGACTGGTTCGGACAGATAATCAAGAATGCGGTGGCTGACACAATCGGCAAGAAACTCGGCGCTTATGCCACAATGCTTGACGAGATCGAGGCGGAACTCAACGCCCTCGAGGATGGCAATGGCGAACGCGACTTCCTCAAAGACCGCATCCAGCACCTCCGCAAATTCCAAACCCGCGCCCAGGGCGTATGGAACAGCCCGCTGCTGAGGATGCTGATGAAATAGACCCTAGACCATAGACATTAGACCATAGACCAGGAGAGGAAGATGAGAGACTACACGAAGATCGTAGCGTGGCAGAAAGCCGATGATCTGACGGTTGCTGTTTACGGGGCTACAAAGTCTTTTCCTAGAGATGAGATCTATTCACTTACTAGCCAGTTGCGTCGGGCAGCCTACTCCGTTGCAGCCAATATTGTTGAAGGGGCATCACGTGAATCTAAGAAGGATTACTTGCATTTTCTTTACATTGCGCGTGGATCGCTATCGGAGGCTCGCTACTTCATACACTTGTCCTGCAGGCTTCAGTATCTCGATGAAGAACGCTGTAGAATTCTGACTGAACAGGCTGATGAGGCACTTCGTGTCCTGGCCGGCCTGGTCGGTGCGGTGGAGCGCGAGACTGGTCTTGTGGCACGCACTGTCGCCAGGGTGTCCAGCGCTTTTGTCCTGGGCCTAGGGCTGATGCTCAGAGGGTAGAAAGAAGGAACTTGATCCTGTCAGTATAATTGAGGTCCTGCATTTGCACGCAGCGCAAGTCACAGTTCTGCAGCTTTCCTGGTCTAATGTCTATGGTCTATTTTTCGCTATGCCCGAATTCATAATCCAACCCACCCGCACCTGGTTCCGCATTCCGTGGCGGGAGATTCTGCAGTACCGGGATTTGTTGTTTCTGCTGGTGAGGCGGGATTTTGTTGCCAAGTACAAGCAGACGGTGCTGGGGCCGGCGTGGTTTGTCATACAGCCGCTTATTACGTCCCTGATGTTCACTGTCATATTCGGCATGGTTGCGAAAATACGCACGGACGGACTGCCGCTCCTGCTCTTCTATCTCTGCGGCATGCTTGCGTGGCAGTACTTTGCACAGTGCATGCAGGGGACATCGATGACATTTGTGGCCAATGCGGGCCTGTTCGGAAAGGTGTATTTTCCGAGGCTTGTGGTGCCGTTATCGGTGATCATCTCCAATCTGGTTGCGTTTGCGATCCAGCTTGTCACATTCCTCTGTTTCTGGCTGTTCTACAAGTTCTTCACTGCTACTGGCGGGTTGTTTGGCATTACGCCATGGATTCTGGCATTGCCGCTCCTTCTCCTGCAGACGGCTGCGATCGGGCTGGGGGTGGGGCTGTGGATGTCGGCACTGACTGCGAAGTACCGTGATTTCGTACACATTTCGGCGTTCCTCAACCAGCTCTGGCTTTATGCGACACCGGTTGTGTATCCGATGTCGGAGGTGTCGGAGAAATGGCGCTGGATATTTGCGATGAACCCGATGTCAGGCATTGTTGAGACATACCGCTATGCGTTTCTGGGTGCCGGCACAGTGAGTCCGATGTACCTGGGTATTTCAGTTGTGACCACAGTGATTCTACTTGTGAGCGGATTGCTTGTTTTCAGCCGCACCGAGCGGACGTTCATCGACACAGTCTGAGAATAGTCACCACCCTTTGCGTACTTTGCGTCTGGCCTTTGCGTGCTTTGCGTTGAACTCTTGATTTGCAAGCGGATGGGAGACAGATAGAGACAGGATTTTAACGCAAAGGTCGCGAAGGGGACCGCAAAGGCGGCCAATCGGGCGGCCCGATTGACCGCAGAGAAGTCTCCAAGACCGCGATTCGCGGAACTTCGCTACCTTCGCTACCTTGGTGTTCAAATTCCTATTCTTGCTACGACTGGAGTTGACCGGGAAGGCCTTGATTTCTGAACCTTTGCTACCTTCGCTACCTTGGTGTTTAAATTCCTCGTGTTTCCATGTCTGATGACGTCATCATCTCAGTTGAGGCTTGACTGAATATAGCGTATGTGCGATATTACGAAATCGATGAAAAAGTGGTATCTGGCAACGCGGCAGGTGCGCGACTTCATCGCGGCACAACAGCCCGGACTTCAAGCGGAATACTTGAAGCTGGTCGAGCGGGTGGAATCCGATGGATACTTGATCGAGCCGTTTGGCAAGAAGCTCGGGCACGAGTTGTTCGAGATGCGATTACGGCGAGGTCGGCAGGTGAGAGTTGTCTATTTCTATCACGCTGGCAATCGGGTGATCGGCGTGCATGCCTTTGTGAAGAAGACCCAAAAAACTCCACCGCGGGAACTGGCACAGGCCCTCAGGGTGAAAAGAAGCATCGAGACTGGCGACTATGATGAAGAAAGATAGGATGTTGAGAAACATGCGTGTGGCGCACGAAGCCCAGGCAGCGGGTATCAGGGCGCATCCTGCGTTCCGGCGAGTTTCTGACGGGTTCGACCTGGAATACGAGGTGGCGCGCCAGATGGTGGCAGCACGCACGAAGGCAGGCCTCACCCAGGCCGATCTGGCCAGGCGGATGCATACGACGCAAAGTGTGATTTCAAGGATTGAGTCAGGTGTCAATGTCTCGATTGAAACCCTGGCCCGTTTCGCCGACGCCTGCGGCAGCCGACTGCGCGTGCAGATGGTTCGGGAAACAGGGGTTGGATACGGGAAACGCTGAATGGGGCGTTCTCCAGGTCAGATCTTTGCTCGTTGAGCAGAATTAATACGAACTAGTTATGTCTGACGACGTAATCATATCAGTAGAGCATCTATCCAAGCGCTACCGCCTTGGCCAGATCGAGCGCAGACCGGAAGAGATTGTCCGCCAGAGGCGGGTCTGCCTGGGCGTAAACAGAAACAGGTCTAAGTTGTTTGTTCGACGTTTGCTCCTCCTTAAGTCGTAGTCGCAGATGCGCCCGCATTCTTGTGCCGGCACTGTGGCAATTGACTGATGCTGCATGATGGCGTATTATTAGGGATTAAGTCTGATAGGGGCGGGTATTGAGCTGGTTGGGGGGTCGTAATACACACTTGCCATCAGGGGAACAGTGGATGCGAGTTGGTGGTGTTGGCGAAAGGGAGGGATGCATATGACGATGCAACTTCAGATTCCTGATTCGGTGGTGAACGTTATTCGTTTGCCGGAGAAGAGGCTAAAGGATGAACTTCTGGTGGAACTGGCTGTCGCACTTTATGCCGACAATGCGTTGTCGATGGGCAAGGCAGCGGAACTGGCTCGTTGTTCGAGAATGGCATTCTCGGAGATCCTCGGTCGCCGCGACGTTCCAAGGCACTACGGCGAAGATGAGTTGATGCAGGATTTGAAACATGCTCGTCGTAAGTAACACATCGCCATTGATCGCTCTTGCATGTATCGGGCGTCTAAGTCTGGTTAGGGCGTATTGTGGGGAAGTGCAGATTCCTGCCCAAGTTCGGGATGAGTTAAAGACAGAATCTGACCGGCCCGGTGCCGAGGCGCTCAACAAGGCGATATCCGATGGGTGGATAAAGGTTTCCTCGCATGTCAAAAGCGATCTGTTTCATGCGCTCTGTACTGAGCTTCATGAAGGTGAAGCAGCGGCCATAGCGTTGGCGGTATCATCAAGTGCTGATCTGCTTCTTCTCGATGAAAGAGATGCCCGCAAGGCTGCGACAAGATGGAATGTTGAGGTCACTGGCGCTGTCGGCATTTTGCTCTGGGCCAAGTTGAACGGCAAAACCTCCTCGCTGAAGAATGAACTTGGTCTCCTAAGGAAGAAGGCTGGGTTCAGATTGAGCCAGGAGATTGAAGATAAGGCATTGCGCGCTGTGGGCGAACTGTCGCAGTCCGGAAAGTCGAAGTAGAGATCGAGACTTTCAGTCACACATTTTAACCCCTTGGCTCTGCACTCTATATTCCTCCAGACATGTCAGACGTAATCATATCAGTCGAGCATCTCGCCAAGCGCTACCGCCTTGGCCAGATCGAGCGCAGACCGGAAGAGTTAAAATTCCTATTCTTGCTACGACTGGAGTTGATCGGGAAGGCCTTCATTTCTGAACCTTTGCTACCTTCGCTACCTTGGTGTTAAAATTCCTAATGTTTCTATGTCTGACGCCGTAATCATGTTGAGTATCTGAGCAAGTGCTGCAACATTGGCCAGATCGATCGCAGACCGGAAGAGATTGTCCGCCAGAGGCGGATCCGCCTCCGGCGGAAACACCAAGGCAGCGAAGGACGCATAGGGGAGGAAATCGGAGCAGTCAAAACCGCGCCTCGCGGAACTTGGCTACCTTTGCTACCTTGGTGTTTAGATTCCTATTCATCGTATGTCTGACGACGTAATCATATCAGTAGAGCATCTCTCCAAGCGCTACCGCCTTGGCCAGATAGGTGCCACGACTTTGCGCGAGAGCGCCGAGCGCTTCTGGCATCGTCTGCGCGGCCGCGATCCGGCTGAGCATATGGGCCAGATCGGTGTGGGCTGTAGGCTGTCGACTGTAGACTGTAAGAAGGAGAGCGCGAATCCACAGCCGGACAAGAACATTCAGTCCACAACCCACAACCCACATCTCTCAGTCCACAGTCCACAACCCACAGCTCACACTCCTCCGACCTCTGGGCCCTCCGCGACGTCAGTTTCACCGGCCGCGAGAACATCTACCTCAATGGCGCAATACTCGGCATGCGCAAACGCGAGATCGATTCCAAGTTCGACTAGATGGTCGCCTTTGCCGAGGTCGAGCGCTTCATCGACACCCCGGTCAAGCGCTACTCCTCTACATCGGCGCATTGCGGTCGTGAAAACAGTGCGTCGGAACACGTCGGAACACAGTGTTGACGCATCGATCATACTGAGGTAACTTGGTGGCATGAAAACGATGGTACAGCGAGATGGACAGTTGGCTTTATCAAAGAATCTTCGGAGCCGCCTCGGATGGACAGTCGGCACGATAGTCGTGCTCGAGGCGTCAAAGGGTCGACTGATTGGCGAAAAAGCCCTGGGATCAGATCCGGTCAGCAGGTGGCGCGGAAGGGGTTTGCTTCCCAACGGACTGACGGTGGACGGTTACCTTGAGAAGGCTCGGGGATGATCACGGCGGTTGATACATCAGTTCTTCTTGATGTATTATGTGATGATCCGTTACACGGTGAGCGGTCCGGAAGTGCGCTGCGAAAGGCAATGGCGCAGGGAACGCTGATCGCTTGCGAATGTGTCATTGCCGAACTTCGACCGGCATTGGCTGAAACCGATCTTCGTGATTTCATTGGGGACTGGGGAATTGAGTTTGTTCCGTCCACCCTTGAGACAGCGCTGCTCGCCGGGGCTCATTTCGATGTATACTTGAAACGCAACAAGCGTGGGCTGCGAGTTATTCCGGATTTTCTGATCGGAGCTCACGCGCAAATGCTTGCTGATCGTCTACTGGCCCGTGATAGAGGTTACTTGAGAGACTACTTCAAGTCGCTGAAGCTGATAGAACCATAGGCCCTGCTTGAGCCTGTGTCTCCGGCATTGAGGTCATTGTCTTTCTTACCCGGCCATCCTGTAACTCTGAATCCCTGTAACCATCTCGTGTAGAGATGAGAAACAACATCGAGCATTCAATAGAGAGAAGGTCGCAACCGGTCTAGGTTGTTTGTGGGACATTCGCGCCAGGTCTAAGGTCTATCCTCCCCATGTCTGAAGACGTCATAATTTCAGTAGAGCACCTCTCCAAGCGCTACAAACGTGGGTAGGTGCTGAGAAGAGGTTACCACGGAGTTCACGGAGGCACGGAGAAAGAGAAGAGTGGAGTGTTTTGTTGTTTTCGCCAGCGCAGCGCTGCCAAAAACAACAAAACGATCTGCCGGAGGAGTCGAAGGAGTATGAAGGAAGAGCATCTTACCGAGCAGATAATAGGAGCCGCCATAGAGGTGCACAAACACTGGGGCCCTGGGTTGTATGAAGAGATTTATCTTGTGACTCCTTTCTCAGTGACCTCTTCCGAACGAGCCGTGACGGGAATGACGTGCGCTGCGCACGACATTCCCGTCACACTCCTCTTGTCTTCTCCGAACTCCGTGTCTCCCTGCCCGCCCCGCCCGATTCGGTCGGGGGGCAGGCGGGCGTGACCTCCGTGGTAAAATCCTATGTCCGATGACGTCATAATTTCAGTCGAGCACTTGTCCAAGCGTTACAAGCTTGGCCAGATCGGGGCCACGACTTTGCGCGAGAGCGCCGAGCGCTTCTGGCATCGTCTGCGCGGTCGCGATCCGGCTGAGCATATGGGCCAGATAGGTGTGGGCTGTAGACTGTCGACTGTAGACTGTAAGAAGGAGAGCGCGAATCCACAGCCGGACAAGAACATTCAGTCCACAACCCACAACCCACATCTCTCAGTCCACAGTCCACAACCCACAGCTCACACTCCTCCGACCTCTGGGCCCTCCGCGACGTCAGTTTCACCGGCCGCGAGAACATCTACCTCAATGGCGCAATACTCGGCATGCGCAAACGCGAGATCGATTCCAAGTTCGACGAAATCGTCGCCTTTTCCGAAGT
>JBAXMA010000134.1:0-7857 GCA_037134535.1 bacterium | reverse complement strand
AGAGGCAACGGAAGGTGACGATTTTCCGCCCATTCTATCCTGTACCATGGAGGGATTCACGCAGGACACCGTTGCTGGTCACATGAGCAATGTTCGCGAATGGTGGTATCCAAACTATCGCTGCAAACCATGCACGATCGGATACAACCAGATAAGGGTCAACGGGCGATTCGGTCTCTATCTTTCGTCCAGGGGCGAAGGCTCAGTTGTTAAGCAGATTGACGAGGCCATTGACACATGCACAGCGGTAGGCAAGCGGGAGACTAGATCGTCAGGCAAGAAGAATAGTGCTGATCTCACGGTATGTCTGTGTGGTTCAATTTGCGGCGGCACCGGTGGCGGGGTCTTGTTGGATCTCGGATACCTGGTGCGTGAACTGTGCCTACGAAAGTCGAAAATTGCACGTGTCTATGGAATTCTCGTCCTGCCCGAGATCATGGAGATGAAAAGCGACGCGGGTGATGTCACTTTTCAGCAAGCCAACGCATACGCATTCCTGAAAGAGTTGAACTGGTACTGCTCAACGCCATCGAAGGATAAATCGTCTTCGAGATCGGTCTTCTATCAGGGACTTTTCGGGAAGGTCAAGGTTGACGAATCAGCGGACAACGTCACAGTTAAGTCGCCCTTCGACCAGAGTTTCATGCTGTCAAACCGCAGTCTGGACGGAAGCACGATCGATGATTTTGACTCGGTACGCCGACTGATGGGTTCCTCGCTGGCTTTGCTTATGGCTGGCACCAGCCAGCAGGAGCTGTTGGAGAACGCCGGAGTAACAGAGGAGTTTGGAGAGGCCAACGAACTGCGCTCGGTACGGTTCGGGGGGTTCGGGAGTTACACGCTGAAGTTTCCTGCGAGGAATGTCAGTCGATACCTTGGGCAGCAAGCATCCGCCAGCCTGATCGGAAAATGGATCACCAAAGCGCCGAATGATGAGAGCACCGGCGGCGAGCGTTGTCAGAGCCTGGTCACGCATGCGTTGTGGCCGTTGGACCTCAAGGCAATGAAAGAGAAACTTGTGGAAAACGGGGGCAACATCAGCCGCGCGGGTGAAGGCACGGATGGGGATGATAAAGATCAGGACCTGCCGTCGGGAAAACTGGGGCTTCCGAAACGCAAGACTGCATACGCAGACGACTTAGCCAAAGTTAATGGTTCGAGTTATCCTGTCAATGTGTTCGCCAAATCTACGCTGGGAAAAATACGGGTGGAGTACGGGTCGAAGGGCGAATACAGCCTGGTTTTGTCCGAGGCGGCCAGGAGATACGGGCAGCAGGTTGTACACCTGATCAGGAAAGAATTAGCACAGTTGCTTGGTCCAAAAGGCCCCAAGAATGGATTGTGCGCGGCTGCGGTGTTCCTTGCCAAGGTGAAGCGGCACTGCGAAGGTCTCGTGGGGGCCCAGGACACGGAGCGCCGGCCGGACCAGGGACCCACTCTTCGCGCGCAGGCGCTGGCGTTGAGCACTCAACTCCAGCAGGATCTCAATATCGATGGCAACGCCGAGATTAAGGCTCTCAAGGATGGTTTTCCGGCAGTGAACTTGTTGGGCACGGTAGGCCGATGGCGAGAGAAGGTCAACAAGCATATCGAGAAGGTGGAATTGCGGTACAAGGACCAGTGTATGCTCGAAGCGTTGAATCTTGTATACACTCATGTTCATGATGTTGCCTCCGGACTCAAGATCCCGATCCGGTTTCTGCAGGAGCATGTGGCAGAGGGTGTGAAACGGGAGTTCGAGGAAGCTGCAAGCTCCGTGCTTAGCGACGATGATGTTGATCTCACCCAAAACGGCGTGGAAGATATCGTCTGCGGAAACGCTGCGGATGTGGATGTTTACGTCAGACCCAAGATCAGTATCTTGAATGGTAGTGATCCCAAAGCTCAACAGTCGGCGGAGGAAGCAATTGTCGGACAGGTGCTGCCTGAGATCAAGAAGATGATCGAAGAAATGTGGCACGACCTGGCTCAGATCGGAGATCCACTTCAGCACCTCCTGAATCGCAAGGAGAATTATGAGAGGAGCCTCAAGGAAATTCTTTGCCGTCGCGTGGAAGCATCCATTATGGAGGATCTGCGGGCGAATATGACTATTGCGGATGCCATCATGTGTAAGTCCACAAAAGACAAGTACAAGTCTGCGACTGACGAGTTGGAGTCTTTGGCTAGTACGAGCAATCGGTTATTCTGCGGTATGTCGCAATTGACTATTACCAAGTCAAATCGCGACTTCAGGAGGCAAACGATACTATGCGTCAATGGAAAAGTATTTGAAGACGCTGTGGAGAAGGCTACGAGGAGAAGGCCGAGTCTCGGGAAGATGGTTCCGAAGGGGCAGAAGTGGGATACCAATATTGATGATCCCTTCCGGATCTCCGTGCTGAACACTCTTCAGAGCGTGCCTCTCTTTGCTCTCAGCCAGATTGACACCTATGCCACGGCGTATGCTTCGCTGCACACGGAATCCAAGGCTTCCGAACACCCGCTGCATACGGATCGTCGGTTCGAACCATGGGAAACGCAGTCGAACGACTATCAGTTGCCGCCAGTTGAGGTCTTGCAGGGCCATATGGACGATGCAATCTTCCTGTTCGTGCTTGCTGAACAGGACTGGTGGAAAGGTCTCAAGGGTTTCACAAATAACGCCAATGATACCTGGGCTGGCGACCTTGGGCCGCTTGTGGTCAAGTCTGACGGGCAGAGGCATTATTACACGTGGGAAGGTCCAACCTTCAAGGATAGTGCCCTTGGCCGGTCGAGTGCTCAGCTCGCATTTTACCAGGACCGGAAGCGCATTCTGGGCGAAATGCGCGAACTCCTGGCAAAACGATGGAATTCGGCATACTCTCCGGCAGAGAAGCGAGAAAAGCTGACTCAAGTCATGAATACCAAGAACGAGGCCGCAAAGGATAGGGATACGGCGGGTTACAATGATTTGCGATTGTCCTTCGCCAATGAGGCCCGCATCATTAAAGAACGTTTAGACCGTAAAGCTTTGGATCTGTGACGAACTGTCCGCTTCCCGCTGAATAGAGAGCTTTGTTGTCTCGCGTAGGTATCAGGCAACCACGGGAGGAGGCTGTTTGGCCTTTCGACGAACAGTATATGTCGGCGTCGGTGCTGTTGGTGTGCGGTGTGTGCATGAGTGGATGGAGCACGTCAGGTACCGTTACAGGGACGAATGGCCGTTGACCGGTGCTGTCGGTTTTGTAGACCGCTCACAGCATGTCTCCTTTCCCCCGTTCGTGCGAGGGGTTTTCGAGAATGGTGACTTAGTTCCCGAGGAATTCCTCTGGACAAGGCAGGTCAGCTTCTCCGACCGCAGGCATGTCAGGGGGGGAGGCGGAGCGGCCATGCCGGCCGGTTGCGCGGCAGCCGATTTCGAGGGGGTCGTTAACACGATCTGCCGCGAGTACGGGCATGTCAGCGGGGTTGTGCCCCCTACGACGTGGAAGACCAGTCCAGTCAATCAGGCATCACGCGTTGTTCTCATTGCTCAGTTACACGATCCTGTGTTTGCCTGGGCGACCGGCCTGCCAGATGGCAAGAACCCCAATTCTGATCCTGACAACGAGGGGCCGGCCGGCGAGGTCGGTAGAACATCCGCTGAGAGTCCGGCTCAGAACGATCTTCTATCCGTGATCTGGCATGATGTGATTCGAGCGACAAATAACGCCGCCGGAGCAAGAGATTTGTGGATCCTGCTGTTTGTTGATCCGCCCGCAGATGCAGGGCTGGGGTCTAAGCAGGCCCTCGCCGCCCTCGAGGCAAATCTGCGGAAGGGCGTGAAAGAATTGAACGGGGACCGCCCACCCGGGTTCAATATTGTTCTTGTGAGTCATCGCTCGCAGCGATTTACAGCCAACGCGACCAAGTCAGATGTGTCCCTGTGGAACAGTAAGGCACCATGGGATGAAGACTACAAATCGAATGCCGTAGCATTCGCCCACTCCCTGCTATCTGTGCTTATGTCGTACGAAGGCTTGCCGGAAGATCACTTTGCGGACGAAAAGTGTTTCACGTGGGATCAGACTTCCGAATGGTTTTCCACACCATCGCTCTTTCATTTTGACGACATGGCGATTGCTGTTCAGCGATACGCAGTTATGCGAAAGCTGAAAGAGGACATTATGGCATTGCTTCGTCGCCTACCGAAAGAAGCGAACTCAGATAATCCGCTTCACGATACGGCAGACTGGGTTCGGCGCAGGTTAGAACGTGAAACAGCGGCTACCGCAGATTCTTCAAGGAGCGCGGCTGCGCCCAGAACTGCCGGTTCAGTGCATGAAGTGGACCTGGTGATGGAGCGGCATGCCGTTGCTGTTGACGGCGAATTGGACGACGCAATTGCTGAACTAAGACAGTTGATGAGAGATGTTCACACGGCCACATGTCGGCAGATCGAGAGACTCCGTAATCTTTTCTCAGGGCCAGAAGGTGAGTACAAAGCAAAGTTCGATCGCAACTTTGAGACGAATAGGAAGAGTATTCGCGACTCGCTTGAATCGGACATGGCTACATCTCTGTCCGAAGATGGTGTAGAGGAAACAATGGGACGCCTAGATAGACTTGCGCGGTACCTTGCGAATGAGCAGACCTGTCCTTCCCGGGTTCCTTCGACATTTCCGTGGCCGCCTAAGCCTCCGGAGGGCGTTGAACAGGAGTTGAAGGATCTCGAGATGCGTAACAACAGACTCAAGCAGTGTGCGCAGTTAGAAAACCAGACAGCGATCCTGTTTCATTCGTCCGTGGCGGCAGTTATTTTCGGCATCGGCACGGGGTTGTTGACGGACGCCCTCATCGCGCTTTTCTTTCAATGGATAGTTCCTGGCATGGTCTGGCTTCGCTGGGTCATTCTTCCGTGTGTGTCGTTCCTTGGCGGTGCGGCATGTTTTGGTCTACTCTGGCTGGCCGTTATCAATGCACGAAAAAGGCGCTTTGAGAAGATTAAGAAAGCTTTGAGATCCGAGGTTGACACAATTCGCAACCGGCTGCAGGCATGCGAAGCGGATTTGCGCCTCAGATTCGAAGAAACATTCAGAAAACTCTATAACTTGAGACTCATTCGGTTTATGAGACGCGAAGTCGAAAGAGTGAGCAATCTTGTGGCGTCTCGTGAATCATGGCTGAGGACCCGGCAGGAGGCGTGTGAGGGTGCTGAGCAGTTCCTTCTCAACATCAGCATTCCGTCCCAGAGCTGGCACGCGACTCCTTACGGCGGCACGGGTGATCTTCAGGTTCGCATGAACACGGCCTATGAAGAGTTGAAGAAGAGAGTTCAGGAATGGGACGAGATCAAACGTGAAGATCTTGCCAAACATACATACGATGTTGTCAAAGCCGTGGCTCGCAGGGAAGCAAGGTTGATCGTTGCATCTAAGCAGCCAGCCGGGGCGGGATGTGATTTGAAGACCTGGTGGGATCGTCTGGCCGAAGCGGCGAGGAGATATCTAGACAACGACGGGGTCGCCAATCGCCCTGCCTTGAGGCTGAAGATGGCCCCAAGAGATCTTCTCTCGGACCAGGGCGGGAAACCCCTTGCCGATGATGTCGCTATTCAATCTGTTTATTGTCCGCCCGGAAGTAATACCACATCATTTGTTGTGTGCGGTTCCAAAGAGCTAAAGACTGCCCCAGGTGGCGATCCGGATCAAGCGTTGGTTGCGTTCCTGAATATTTTGGATGTAGGTAAAAATCGGGTTATCGCTCGCCTTCCATCAGAAGGTTCGGTAGTGGCAGGCAAGTTATGGTTTTGCGTTTCTTCTGACCGCATCCAATGGAGCTAGACAGAGATGGCCTTCTACATAGCCGGCTTAATGACGCTTTGTGCCGTAGTGTTGTGGGGAACTGCCGGATTTGCAGTGTTCGAACTGCCATCCCGCATTCTGGAATGGTGTACGGGTCTTCCATGGGGGCGTGATCCGTGGTGGTCCAGGCTGATTAGCTTACTGACTGGTCCGCTGCTGGTGGTCCTGTTTCAGCTTCTGATGTGGGCCATTCTCGTTCTGCGCTTCGGACGTCCGTATGCCGTTCTTCGCACCAGTGGCATCAAAGGGAGAGATACGTTCTGGCAGCGCTGGTTCCACCGCCTCTGCTGGGAGTTTGGCGACAAACCCATGAGAACATCCTATTGGGTCACATCGCTTGCGACGCTTGGGGTCGGACTTGTCGTTCTGAGTTATGCGCTGACGTTTCTACCCCGGATGGCTGGCTGGCGGGACAGGGTTCTTCCTTGGACAGGCCGGGGCGAAGTTGTGACTGCAGTGATCATAGTCTGGCTGGGCCTGTCATTGGCCATCCGCCAATGCCGGAAGGTGGTTAGCGCCGCTGGCGAAGCCGAAACCTGGGACGTGCATGATATTGAAGCGGGAGATGCACAAACACCCGAGGGCAATATCGTACCCACGGTGAAAGGAGTGGTGCAGGGTGTCCAGGAGGTCCTACAGTCAGCCACGTCCGCGCCGGTAAAAACGGTAAATGACCGAGAGAAGGAGCCCGCGAAGTGAATCCGAGTGATATTCCAGAAACGGTCGGATTCGCCGTGCCCTCGGATGTAGGTGCGCCACCAATACCGAAGACCGCCTCAACCGACATCGAAGGCATGTGTGAGCAGGCGCTTCAAGAAGTTCTTAAGCGCCGGATGCGTCAAGACCAGCCTTCCCCACACGTTGGACGTCTCATAACTGCCGGATCCCGTCTCTACCGAGAGCCTCCGCCACAGCAAAAATACTATCAGCAACTCGCCTTCATCTGCGATGACCCCGGGCTTCTTCAGTCGGCGGGGGGCAGGATCAATGCCGCTTCATTCTTCGCGCTCCCGACGATGGGGAATAATACATGGCTCAAGATTGCTCTGGAGACGAATGGGATCGAAGATCTGTTCACAGAGCACCACAAAAAAGATGTAAAGTATGAAGACGTGCATCTGTGGACCCACCAGGCCAGGATCCTACACTCACTACTTGCCACACCTGGACGAACCGGTGAGAGCAAACATGTTATCTGTACACTGCCGCATGGCAGCGGCAGGACTACGGCTGCACTTTTGGCAATGTATCACATGGTGGTTGAGCAACTTGCCAGTGTGTTGTTTGTGTCTCCCACGATTGAGGCTGCTAAGATTGTATATGATCGGATCGACGACTTCCTGGTGAAGACGGCTTGGCGAAAGGCTGTTACGCTCCAGGGTTTCTACGGCGATGGCAAGACCGGGCGGACGTTGGCGCATGGCGAGGCGATAAATATCGTGGTGGCTACGCCGGAAGGCCTGGACCAGGACCTGTTGAGGAAGAATAGCGATCACGAGTTGTTTCTTGAGGATATCGCGCTCGTCGTCATTGACAGCGCGGAAGAATACTATGGTACGCGTGGCTGCCATGTTTCACATCTGATCCGGAGAATGAGACGGCTCGCGGCGAAGTACGAAGCTTCCCCCCGTTTCCTCGTATGCATGGCACCATACAGGGATGCCGTTAGCCATGCGGCAACATTGGTAGGCATGACTGCGGGAGATTTTGACTACAGAGGGGTGACCCACAACAATGACTACTGTGAGCGTCAGCAGCGCGTTGTTGGTATCTGGTCCGCGCCATTCCGCTTCACAGGGGCCGATGCGCAGCAACCCGCAAGTCAACTGACTCCCCTCAGGCTGAACCTGGTTGACGGGTTGAAGGCTCTTCTTAACTCGCTCGCATTCATGTTGGCTCATGAGGATGCTGAGTCACAAGAGAAGAAGTCGGCAAACCACATAATCGTTGTTTGCAAGGATTCTGTCCTGACCAGATCGGACGCCGCAGGATTGATGGACGTCCCAGGCTGGAATCTCCGGATAGTCAGTTCCCTTAATGAGTTGAGCGA
>JBAXMA010000133.1:0-7897 GCA_037134535.1 bacterium | reverse complement strand
CCTCTGAATCGTTCCTGACTTCCTCGTAATCAGGTTGTGAGATGCTCAGCCTGCCATTTTCCAACCTTGCTGAGGCGTCATCCACGAATGCCTCATAGGACGAAGTAACAATGTTTCTTATTCGCAGCATTCGGAGATCTTTTACGAGTTCCCTGAGCGCAGTCGACCGCTTGTCGGCAATACTCGGCCCCGGTGCCGGCTTAACCGGATTTTCGACGGGCTTGGCCACGGTCTCAACAGGCACTGCAGGTTCAATCAGCTTTACTGCCGGCGCCGTAACTGGAGGCTTTTGAGGCGGGGTGGGGATTGTCGCCGTTTTTTCCATTACCCCTGGAGGCCTGACTTGCGCGCTGGTGATCTTGTCTTTTGGCGTTGGACCCGCAGACAGGTGATGGCTCCGGGACAGTATGACCCAGCCAAGTGCGGCGACGGTCAAACATACAGAACCGGCTATGGCCACCCTGCGGAGATTTCTTTTGGTTCGGGCTTCGGCCACCCAGGTCTGCCATTCCTGTACGGCTTCGGTCTCTTTCTCAAAGAAAGTAGCCTGCGTTGCCGCACGAGTGCCCCCGGTGTCGTGGCTTACTTCGTTGTCTCCAGAAGTCTCCGTCTCGAGTGCGCCGATTTCCCCCATTTCCTTCAGCGCGAGCATTATCGCTCTGCGCATCTGGGCTGCGCTGTGGAACCTCTGCTTTGGGTTCGTAAGAATGCTCTTCCGGACAATCTGCTCGATCAGTGGATGTGTGCGGAAGACTTCGTGACTGAAGTCTACGTTGACCTTTTCTATTCCCGTTGACCTGGCTATGAAGTCCGCGGCGGCATCTTGCCCGCTCTTGCTTGACCGCGGAAAAGCTGGCACGCCGGTAACCGCTTCATACAGTGACAGGCCCATTGCGTATATGTCGGTCTGCGGTGTCCCCCTCGAGTTGTCAGAGACAAATTCAGGAGCCATGTAGTCCCATGTTCCAGGCGCGGCTCCATGGGTTTCCGTCCCTGAGACGTCCCGCGCCACTCCAAGGTCGAGGATCTTTGCTTTGGCCGGATTCCCCGCAGGTGCATAGAGGTTTCCGGGTTTGATGTCCCGGTGAATAATCTGATTAATATTTTCGTGGAGGTACTGAAGACCGTCGAGATAGTATCTGAAGAGCAGGAGTACTTCGCCCATGTCAAGCCCGCCGCTGGACTCGATAATCCTGTGACGCAGGCTCGATTGTGGCATTCCTTCAAGATACTCCATCGCGAGAAAGAGCTGCTTGTTGCCGGTGTTGCTCACGCTTTCAAAAAAGTCGATATACTCCACGAGATTCGGATGTGAATACTTGCGAAGAATCTCCGCCTCCTTGATAAACCTTCGTGGCGCGCGATCCGTGAAAAGCCGCTTAATTGCAATGATTCTGCCGTCGCGCACACGACGCGCTTTGTAGACTTCGCCAAATCCGCCTTTGTCCAGTCCGTCAAGCAGTTCATAGTCATCTTTGCCCGTGTGTTTCAAAAGCCGTGGCCTCAGCTCGCGGAAGGCCTCAGCCATTCCGGCAAGATTCTGGAATCTGGCGAGCCGGTCGTGGCTCAAACCTTTGTCTATGAATCCGGTCAAGTGGCGGATCACCCGGAACGCGGGCGGCGAATGTGACGGTGGTTTCGGATTGTCTGCCCGCCATCGTGCAAGGTAGCCCAGTTCGGGTCGCTCTCCGAATCGTCCCCATGGAAGCTGACCGGTCAGCATTTCGTAAAACACCATTGTCAGGCTGAAAATATCGGAGATCTCGTCACCTCTGAAAGGTTCATCGCCGGGCTTTGTGCCGGTATCAGCGGTTGCAAAGTCGGGTGCCATGTATTCAAACGAACCCATGCATCCGCCGCCACCGGTCTTTGTGCCTTCATTGCCAACTCTGGCAATGCCGAAATCGAACAAGCGCACGGCACCGTCAGTCAGGACAAATATATTCGATGGCTTTATGTCACGGTGGATAACGCCGTGCTGTTCCCTCGCGTAGATCAACCCGGCCATCACCTGTTCCATGATGTCCCGCGCTTCCTGCCAGGGGAGACCTTTGGGATGCGCCTGCATCCTGTCCTTCAGAGTTTCGCCCTTCATGAATTCCATGACGAGACAGTTCTGCCGCGCATCCCAGTCACTCCGGGTAACAAAGGAATCTCTGTAGCGCACGATGTTGCGATGTGACATTGTGCGAAGAAGTTCCGCTTCTCTGCGGAAGCGCGCGTCGACAGAGTCGTCTGTGCAGGATTCCTTGAAGATTTTGATCGCCACGGTTTCGCCGTCACGAAGACATCTTGCTTCGTATACCGCGGCCTGTGCACCGTCGGATATGCGCCCGACAATCTCGTAGTCGCCCAGTTGTCTTGTTGCCGGTTTCTTGTCACCCGCATCCATGGCTGCGTGAAGGCCTTTCCGGAGAACTAACGCTCATATCCCTGTCAGGATTGAGCAACAGTCTTTGTATGAATTGGACGGCGATAGTCAGACTACTTGCCTGCAATCTTCATAGCGATCCGGATTTCGTCAAGCAGGTCGCGCAGCACGTTGCGGCTTGCGGTATCATGCCACGCAGCGGCATCTGAAGCTCGTTTCCCGCTCATGGCTCTTTCGTATAGCTTGTCAATCCGGTCCAGTGCCGATATCAGTTCTGAACCGGCGTTCAGGCGGTGGGCTTTTGACCGCAGTGGAATCATTACAAACTGCCGGTTCAAAATCTCGCGTTGTTCACGCTCAGCCTGCAACAGGCGTGGAATAACTGTTGAGGGCACCATTTTGATGGACGGCAGAGTTATGTGGCTGTCGCCGCATGCATTCAGCCACTTGCCTAGTCTGTCGGCATCGTTAGCAATTCTGCCAGCCCTGGCAATGGATGTCGTTAGTGTGCTGCTGTCGCCCTCTCCCGTGAAGGATTGCATGGCGGCTAATGTCTGAGGCGGGACGGGGCCAAGTGCTTCTGCTGCCGCCTCGCAGTTCCTGACTACATTGCGAACATTGTCAGTCAGGCGTTTCTGCAACTTGTATAAGAGCCGGCATGCTGCATCAGCCCGGAGATCGGCCTGGGCAGTCATGGTTACACCGGGTTCCTCCGGAGGTAGATCGAATCCTGACTTCCGGCAGAGTGATGTAACTTCGTCGCGATATTGTGCGCACGCTGTCGTGGCATCAATGTCACCATCATGTATCTTTTTCCACAAATTGACCCAGCTTGCATACGTCGGGCCTTTTCCCGACTGCTCCAGCAGACCAGGAACGGATTGAGACCACTTGCTTGCATATGCGGACATTGATCCCCATTCCCCTGTGATCATGGCAGCATCAAGACGTTTCGGCAGAGCAGTTCGCACGTTAGCGATATCGTCATCCGACAGCTTGGCCGTTCCGGACGTCAGAGACGCAGCTGGTGCTGCCGGTATTGCTTCAGCCGGTATTGTTCCCGCCACAGTGCTTGTTTTCGTTGCTCGCGAATCAGTCATCAGCTGTTCCGGTACCGGGCGCACAACGAGAAGCCATACCACAATGACCACTCCCAGTCCGAATATCGATGCGGCGATCCACAGTCCGCGGGCAGACGGCTCCGGTGCCGGTCGGACTGCATGGGATTGCCGTGGAGATCCGGCATGATGCTGAACGGCCTCCCGCTCGGTTGTCTTCCCGGAAGGCAGTGAAACAGGCGTTACACACTCAAGATCGCTCGTCGGCTCGTGCTGCTGCAAGGAGTCGGTAAGTCCCTCGCCGTTGTCTGACGGAGGCGTGGTATCTCTCTCTACCTGTCTGATTTCAGCGTCAGGCAGCTCTGCTTCCTGATCGCTCCATGAAATATGATGAGGCATTTCCTGTTCCACAGGCTGGATCTCTTCTTCGGGACTGATTACTTCATCAAACTCGTCCTCTTCGCCGGGAAAGCTCTCGCCCCCGGACAGGTCTGCTGTTTCAGGAGTTACAGTTTCAAAATGTTCACCGTCGGAGGGTGTGTCTCCTGCTTCTGGCGCGGCGGAAACTGACGGCGCGACAATTTCGGGCACTGCGTGCTCTGCTGCTTCTGAGATCTTGTTCACTCGCACCAGCAAAACCGTTATATTGTCTTCGCCGCCCCGCCGGTTGCTCTCGTTCACGAGCAGGCGGCATATACCATCTGCGTCAAGGCTGCGATTTTCGCGTAGGAGTCGCCCAAGTTCATCATCTGAGACCATGGTCGTAAGACCATCCGAACACAGCAGGAACAGGTCGTTTTCGACTACATCGACATGTGTTTCTTCAAGGTCGACATCGGCTCTTATGCCGACGGCCCGCGTAACCATGGACCGGAACATCGGCCCTAGACTTTCCCGGTCTTCTATGCCGGCTTCAGACAGGAGCGAATGATCTCTGGTCAGCCGCGTGAGCGTGTCGCCTCTCAGTCTGTATGCCCGGCTATCGCCGGCATGCATGACGATGCCACGTCCGGATTCGATCGAGTCGAATGCCATGACAACAAGTGTCGAGCCCATTCCGGCTGCGCCACGGTTTTCCGCCTGATCCCTGATCCAGTCATTTGCATTTACCGCTGCTTCACGAATGAGCAGTTTTGTGCGCTCGAAGTCGGGCTCGCCATCCGAGTGCCGGCCGGAGAACGCTTCCTCATATGCATCGATGACGGCGCGACTTGCAACTTCACCGTCCGCCGCTCCGCCCATGCCGTCCGCCACGCAAAATACACCGCGCTCTTTCAGACGAAGCGCGGCATCCTCGTTATTCCTTCTCAGCTTTCCGGTATCCGTAAGTTCTGAAGAATCCAGGTAAGCGAAACGCATGTGCAGCCCCTTAATTCGCATATGTTCAACCACCGGCAGACAATTGTGCCCCTCTATTACAGGCAGCCGGACAGTACGCTGTCGGTCACGTTGAAACAAGTCGAAACAATGATAGTCTGTGAAAGGCAGGCAATCCTGCAGCACGGCTGCGTCAAGAAAGCGGCTCACCCAGAGGGTTTCCTTCAGAGGCGGACAGGCTGCTCTATAGCTATCAAGCTAAGGTATTTCCATGATCGTACTCGTCGTCGTCCTTCCTCCTCGAAACAGGCGCCAATTCGAGGACGAGAACGATTGATAAGTTAGCGAATTTGCGCCGTGGGGTCCTTAGCTTGATAGCTATGGGGTTCGCCCTACCAATCGAAGAAACGCCAACAACAGGTAGGGCGAGGCGTCCCGCCGAGCCGTGGATTGAGCTTGATTGCCTTTCTTGACGCAGCCCTTAATCCTGAATCCTGCCTCTGGTGATACGGATTAGTTATTGACTGGAAGAAGTCCGTTCAGCATTATCCTGTGCTTGAGTTTCTCTGAAGTTTGCCCGGCTGGAATCTACACATTTTATAGAGGGATGGATTATGACTAATACCCGGGAACAAGGTGCGACATCCTGGTATCTGAAGACGTCAGAAGGATCAGTCTACGGTCCAGTTGAATTATCGGAATTGCGGGACTGGGCCGGGCAGGGCCGTGTGGCTCCCGGTGACCAGCTTTCGCAAGATGAGAAGCAGTGGGTGCAGGCTGAAACCATTCCTGAACTCGGACTTGAATGGATGGTCGAAGTTCTCGATAGCTCCGCGTATGGCCCTGTCCACATTTCCGCTATCAGGGACCTCGTGGCCGACGGTGCTGTGGCCATTGGCGCAAAGGTCACCAACCGATCAACCGGGCAGGTTTCGACTGTTGAGAAGATCCTCGCTCCGGATGTGGCTCCAATGCCTGATTCTGCAGGACTTGCCCGTGGGCTTCCGGTTTCCGATCCGGCTCTTGCTGAGGAACTGCAGAAGGCCCGGAACGAGTGTAAACAGTTGCGTGATCAGGCTGCAAAGCGTGATGCGGAGTTGCGCCAGCAGGCTGAAGCCCTGCAGCGGGACCTGGAGGCGGCGAAGAAGAAAGTGGCATTGAGCGAGGAAGCGGCGAAGAAGGAAGCCGGATTGCGTGATCAGGCTGCGAAGCGTGATGCGGAGTTGCGCCAGCGGGCGGAAGCGCTGCAGCGGGACCTGGAGGCGGCGAAGCAGAAGGCGGCATTGAGTGAGGAAGCCGCGAAGAAGGAAGCCGGATTGCGTGATCAGGCTGCAAGGCGTGATGCGGAGCTGCAACAGCGGGCGGAGGCGCTGCAGCGGGACTTGGAGGCTGCGAAGCAGAAGGCGGCATTGAGTGAAGAAGCGGCGAAGAAGGAAGCCGCGTTGCGTGATCAGGCTGCAAAGCGTGATGCGGAGTTGCGCCAGCAGGCTGAAGCCTTGCAGCGGGACCTGGCCGCGGCGAAGAAGAATGTTGAAGAAGAGGCCGCCAGACGGGTTGAATTCCAGGCACGCACAGAGCAGGACCATGCAGGGCTCGAACAGCGACTGACAAAGAGCCAGGAAGATGCATCTGTTGCCGAGACTATGCGTGTCAAGGCCGGGGAGCTGCATCGTGATCTGGAAAGCGCAAAGAATGAACTGGCTGCCATGGTTGCAAGTATGGAGCAGGAACGTGCAGGGCGTGTGGCGCTGGCCAAACAGGCGGAAGAGAATGAGAAGACGTTCCAGGAGCGTTTGACGAAGCTGCGCGAAGATGTGACCGGCACCGGAACGTTGCTTGAAGAAGAAAAGCGCGCACACCAGCACCAGCGCGAGCTATATGAAGCTGAGAAGACCAGAGCTGAACGTCTTGAAGGCGGGCTGAAGCAGCAGATCGAAGTTATTGAAGAAAAGTGCCGGACAACCGAGGCGGCACTCAAAAAGACAAAAGCGGAACTGGCCAGACAACACGGTGTGACGGGTGAGTTTGACTGGGTTGGTCTCGATAATCCCACACGGCTTGTTGTGGATATGGCGAATGAGCGCGCGGCAATCCTTGAGAGAGAATCCATTGTTAATGCGGAAATGCTTGCTGGTGCGCGAAAGGAAATTGAGGAACAGAAGGCACTGTACAAATCCTTTCAGGATGTTGTCGAACAGAAGGATCGGGGGCTTAACTACAGAATCGAGCAGTACCAGCGGGAGGCGGCAAAGGCTGAGCGAATCATGGAGGCGGCGCTTGACGGGCGTCTGGATCCTGCTGCACGCAAAGAAATCGCGCAACTGGAAGACGAAAGACAGCGGCTTGTCAGGGATTTGGACCTTCGACGGCAGGAGATGACGGATTTCAAGAACAAGCAGTCTGCGGCTCATGCACAACTAACGAAGGAGTCCAAGGGTCGCATTGTATCCCTTGAAAAGGAGCGCAATGATACGGCGGAGTTGCTCGCTCGCGCCACGGAAGAGCTCACATGGAAGAGGGACGCATATGAATCTCTCGCAAAGGAGCGGGAGGAAGAGTGCAATAAACTTCTTGGGAGGATGAAGCTGGTCGAGCAGGAGCGGGACGCGCTGACGTTACAGGTGACAAAGCTCGGGAGTGAGTTGAACGAGCAACGTGGTCGCTTTGAGGCGTTGGATGTGAAGTTTGGCGTCACAACGAAAGAAGTTGGCGCGGAAGTAAACGGGCTGCGTGTTCAGGTTGGCAGTCTGACCGGGGCTCTTGATAAGTCACAGAAAGAGCTCGAGCAGGCTGGCCGGGATTCCATGGCATTGAGAGAGGAAGTCGGCAGGAATGTGCAGGAGTTCACAACCAGGATTGGTGAGCTCGAGGCGTCGAAACAAGCACTGTCTGCTGAATACCACCTGCTTTTGTCGGAGAGTTCCAGGAAAGAACAGGAGCTGAATAGTAACACCTCAGCTATGCAGCAGAAGTGCATGGCCACGGAAGACTTACTGCAGCGCGTGAAGGCGGAGCTGGCACAGGAGCGTGAGGTGTCCGGCAGGAATGGCGAGCTTTCATCCATAATAGAGCAGCAGAGGGTTGAGATTGGCAGTCTTGCGGAACTCCTTGAGAAGACGAAGGGTGAACTCGGGACGACGACCGCATCGTT
>JBAXMA010000132.1:0-7902 GCA_037134535.1 bacterium | reverse complement strand
GTCCCGAAACGGCTCAGCTCCAAGTCGTTGCCCGACGCGTTGTTGTGCATAGTAATCTCCTTATTTTCCTGCTAGGTCCACTGGTGTTAGCAGTGTTATTCAGGCCCAAGTTGCGCAGAAAGTACCCCCATTTACCTGTCGTTTCGGCCTGTCCGTTTCTTGCTAACACCACTGGACCTAGCAGTGCTTAATCCACCCATTTCGCTTTCTGAAAGACAGGCAGAGACTGTTGAACCCCCTAATATATTAAGGGATTCAGCCGAGGCGTTTTCCGTAAAAAAGTGACAATTGTGGGCAACTATTTTCAGTAGCAATATCCATGGCCTTGCACGGCAATGAGATACGATTACGGGTCTTTCTCCTGGAATCGTCAAAAGGAAGAGCTTGCGCTCCATTGCGCCGAGTGACACAATCAAAAACCATTGAGCAGTGATGCTGGTATGGCTGGTTGGAAGACGCAAAAAAACCACTGTAAAGACAACTGGTGTCATAAGATAGTTCGCATGAAGACAATGTACGAAGAAATCCCGAAACTGCTGCAATCGTTGGCTGACAGGTTCTGCGAAAGGCGGGCCTATTCTTGCCTGCTTGCATTTCTCCCCGCATACTTCTCACCAAACGGACTGACCGACGGATGGAAGGACTGTCGGAAGGCTCTGGCTGATACCAAGGCATTGCGTGACCAGCTCAAGCCTGATGAGGAGAAGGATCTTCACACGGCAATGAACCTGATCGACAGAATGTTGGCAGACAGATAAAAAGGAATGCGAACAAGGAGCTGAAGCCGCCGGAGGAACCGTCGTCTTAGCTCAAACGTTGTGCAAAAGAAATAGCATGAAGCAAACTACAATCGCATTATTTCTTCTCCCTTTGAGCCTATTTGTAATGGAGACTAACAGCGTAGCCAGATTACAACAGGCAAAGGAAGACAACGCCATCCGCATCGACCTTGGACCGTCGGAGACGGTGCTGGCTGACAACGCCCTCGGGTTGCGGGCTTTCCCAGACGGTCGCATCTCGGTGATAAGAACCAAACCCGAGTGTCGCGTGATCCTCGCCGCAGGAGTATCGTCGTTCCTTCTCGAAGGTCCAGACTTGAGGAAACTCACCAAAGCCACGAAGGTTCTCGATAAAGGAAAACAGGGTGACTGTGATAACGGCTACGCAGGTATCAACGCAGTGATGCGGGCTAAGGCCGGAGAACTGCTGGCGATTTACCACGCCGAGGATCAGGAGGGCATGCAGAGCGCAGGCAGTGGGATTCCAGGGTTCTACTGCAGTGTTGCAATGGCGGTGTCGCGGGATGACGGCACCACCTTCGAGAAACGCGGCCCGGTAATCACTGGTCAGGTTCCGAAGAATCCGAAAGGAACGCCCGATCAGGGCGTGGGTGAACCATGTTTGCTGGCAGAGCCGACTGGTAAATATCTTTACGCCTACTATACCTCCCATGAGCGAATGAACGGCCGCAATGTGGATATCTGCCTGGCCCGCTGCCTCATGACAGACGCAATGCAACCGGGAGTGTGGAAAAAGTTCCACGCGGGAGGATTCAACGAGCCAGGTTTGGGAGGAAAGGACACACCAGTGCTCACAACCGGCCAGCAGAATGAAGACGCAATATTGCCATACGTCTTTTTTGTTCCGGAACTGAGACAGTTCGTGATGCTATTTTGTCTAAATGCCTGGCGGGAGGGACGCAACGCGGACCGTAGCGGAATCTATGTTGGTTTCTCTGATGACGGTATCAGTTGGTCGCGCGAAAGGATGCAGCAGATCTGGAAGGTGCCGGTAATCGCTCGGGAAGGTGTTGAAGTTGCGTGGCATCCGACGTTCATTCCTGATGAAACTGGGGGGACACGCGGCTGGCTCTACTATGGATACAGCAGTAACTGGGGGTGGAAATCGCCGGCCACACCGCATTACCTCGCCCGTCGGAGAATCGAGATTAGAAAGCAGAATGTCCCAACACAACATTCGAGAGTATTGCCGTGAAGCGCGGCAAAATTCTCAATGTGATCGTTAGATCGCTATGAAGAATGTAGTTTCAATCATCTTATTGCTTTTGGCTTCGACATTGCTCGTCTCTTGCACGAGTCCGATGCGTTTGGTTGAAACGCACGATATTGAATTTCATCCTATGGACAAGGTTGGTCCACTCGACAACACGGTTCTCTTGAAGACAGAGAAATCTCTATTGTTAGCCGCCTTGTCCAAGGCATGGGTCCGTTCGTATGATCTGTGCGACTGTCATCCAAGTTGCTGGTTCGCAATTCGTGGCACTAAACACATACTCAGTCTTCATGATTCCTCAACACTAAAGTTAGATACGACCAAAGAGTATCACTGTGACCCTGAAGAGATTCGAACACTTCTGAAACTGATAGAAGATCGATCTAACAAGCTGGTCCTGCCGCCGCCAGAGCGCGTCGGCAGACCATGAGACGTTCGGCAGGAGAAGAATGAAAACACAGCGAGCAATACTGGCCATGGTCATTGCAGGACTAGTCGCGTCATCGGCGGGCGCGTCCATCCTCGACTTCAAGTCACTTGCGATCGACTTCACAAACACCACTGATGCCGCGGCAAAAGCGACCTGGTCAGAACCCGACAAACTGAACGTCGCCACCAACGGCCTTGGGTGGGACGGGGAAGCCGCTTCCTCCCGCGACGGATGGATACAGACGATTCCACTGGCTCTGGGGCTGTCGTGGCGCCCAGCTTATGCGGTCTCGGTCCGTGTCAGCATCCATCCGAAACCCACGGAGTTTGTGTTGAACAGCGGCCAGAAGTCGACCCCATATGCGGGCGACGTCTATGTCCGGTACTCCCCAGACTTGCGGCATTGGTCTACATGGCAAGTGCTTCAGCCCAGCGAAGCACAGAGTAACGCAGAGAAGCAGAACCCCGGACGGCATTTCAGCGGGGCCATACGCATACCCTATGTCGAACGGGAGGAATACAGCAGATTGATCTCGGAGTATTCCAGACTAGATGTTCCTTGGAAGAGCGACGAGGACGCCGCCGTCCGCTGGATTGTTGAGAAGAACCCTGCCTTCTTTGCCAAGCAGTTGCCGTTCATGGGCTACGTCCAGTTTCGATATGAAGCCGGAATCCATGGAGGGCAACGCATCACATCATTCAAGGCAGACGTGTCGTATGGAATGAGCGGCATGCACTCAGCACCAAAGGACAAGAACGCCTACAAGGATCGAGATTCACGGCCCTGGTCGTTCAGGGCAGAGCAGACAAAGAAGGATGCCGAACCAGAAAGTGGACACGTACGCAAGTAAGCCGCGCCGCTTCGCTCTGCGGCTCACTTGCGCCGGTCACTCTCGACGTTCGGCTCAAGGAAATGAGAAATCTGATTCTAACGCTGATTTGCGCGCTTGTCAGCGCATGCACGACGCAGAACGCGCCTCTCGCACCTGCGCGTTCTGAGCCGGTGCCAACAGTCACAGACTCAAAGCCGGAGACTGTGTCGTTCAGGGGGAGGATTGTCCGTATCCGTGACGAAGTGCAGTTTCGTCCGATCACGTGGGTAGTCACTTTCCGGAGGATGTCAGACGGGAAGGAGTTCGAGTGCATCGGCACGCATGCCCTTCTGGAGAATCTCGGCTTCAACTCCAAACAGTCTCCGCTGACTCCGCAGAAGAACCTGGCGGAGTTGCCTATGGTGGATGTGACCCTCCAGATCCAACCCAAATGGTGGAATCAGTTGACCTCTTGGGACATCGTGAAAAAGGAGACCGAGCCGAACACAGCGTCGCACGGTACGGCGCTACCGCACC
Organism: bacterium; assembly: GCA_037134535.1. Lineage (GTDB taxonomy): Bacteria > Verrucomicrobiota > Kiritimatiellia > SPBP01 > SPBP01 > JBAXKQ01. Next base: position 4,111 of record JBAXMA010000132.1, on the reverse strand, counting down.
GCCCGTGAACGCTACCGTTGGAGTGCAGAGAAAGGAAGGAAGCATGAAGGCGATTCGGTTTATTGGCGGGGTCATAGTCGCATTATCACTCACGGGCTGCGGCCAGAAGTATCCGCAATCTTACGGACTCTACGTCCGGAGCGGCCAGGGCTGGGCACCACTTGACACATCGAAACCCTGTACGATTTCAGAGAAGCCGGAGTTTCTCGTCTTCGACGCTCGCCTTGCACAGTCCTCGGAGAAGCCGGACATCACGATTACCTTCCGTCCGATGAAATGGATTCGGTGGAACATTAACGCGCTGGTTGCCCAGCGCGAGTCTCAACCCCGCTTGTACCAGAAGACCAAGGCAGGCACATTCCTCCCATCGGAATCATCCCTCAAGATGATGTATAGCCCCGTCAAGAATCACAAGGACATGCTTCAGGTAACACCGGCAACAGCTCTTGCGAACGGATACTTCGTCTTTGACGCCTTCGGCGACAGAGTCATCTGTAGGAAGGACGTTTCGGAGAAACCCGACGATCTCCCAGACGAGCACCTCGTCGATAAGTGGTCTGTCACTCATGACGAAAAGGCTGGCTTCTCGTGGGACGCCTTTCTGGCCGCGTCCGTAAACCAAGGGCGTGCAGTTCTCAATGAGGGGTTTGCGCCACCGCAGAAACTGACAGCGCTTCTCGAAAGCCTCCGCCAAGAACTCGCCGCACTCGTCACCGCAAGGCGCAGTCCACCCGTCCTGGCCTTTTGTCAGAGGGTGGAGCAGTTGGATTCCGATCTATACGCCACAGCTCGGAAACAATGCTTCACCGTGCTCGAAACTGAGATCGCAGAAGCAAAGAGAAACAAGGACTTTCCAACCGCCATTGGAATCGGCGCGATGGCAACAAATGCCGGGTTCGCATCAGACGTGATTCTGAAGGAAATCGACTCATGTTCCAGCGATCTTAGGGGGCTTGAGGCAAAGGCAGATGCCGCAATTTCGGAACTCCGAGCCGACATGACCAACACGGGAACCAAAGTCGCATCGTTTGCCCGCAGCGAGTACATGACACAGCAGAGCCAACAAGGCATCGTCTTGACTGACACGCATATCAACTACATCGCAGGGACATGGTTCTCGCAAGCATCCACTTGGATGGGATCAATCATCAGTCTTTCACCGACGAAACAAGATGGATGGTCCTACAAGTCCTTTGGCGTGCAGATGCACGCGAGCTACCCACAAGACCAGACGTTCAATTTCGCCACGGAAAATGAGCGAGACGCCTTCCTGAGCAAACTGACAGGCGTTTGGAATGATTGGAAAAAGAAATGGACAGACCGACTTACTATCGAAGTCGTCGCACGTCCCCATTACTGGAGCGGGCGTGTCTTCGTGTACGATGTTCCGTACACCCTGGAACGTCTGAACGGCAGTAATGACGTTCTCATTGCGGATGTCGAACTCGGTGCCAGTGACCCTTCATCCTACGGCTACAACGACGGTCCGAGACGATTCGACGGGAACGAAAAGTACTTTGATCCACGATACCCTGTCACGGGACGGTTCAGGGTGAAATCCACAGGACAAAACCCTGCGACACTCCGCATACGGTTCTGTCCGGCGATTTGGCCAGAAGAGAAGAAGGAATAGGAACTCCAACAACCGCCTGCTCACGTATTTCCCAACCCGCGGCGGGTTGGCAAAACGGAGAGGCGGGGCGTGAGAAAGGAATGAGATGTCGGCGGGTGATGCACAACGAGTCTGGTATCCGGAAATGCACGCGGAATTGAAACAGTTCTGGTCATCCGGGATGGCTTGGGACCATGTGATTGCATTTTGCGATCGGATGACGATCATGAGAAAAGAACTCGCCCTGGCGAGAGGCATCAAACCACCCATGGTCACATGTTGGAAGTGCGGAACCACGGCAAGGTCGGCATATCCCACGATCTCTGTTCGGTCTTTCATTTTCGCTCTACAGAAGATCGGACTTGTCTCCGGCGAGGAATTGAAACAGATCGACCGAGACTGGAAGAGACACCAGCGCAAGCACAATCTGGATGGGCACGGAAAAGAGAAATCATCACACACGGGTCCATGTCGTCTCGCAGACTCGGCGCCACAACCATAGGCGTCCGGCTCAACTACTCGTTCACTCGGTCGACACACCGCCCGAACCGGCCGTCTCCTTCTGCGGCGGCAAGGCGAGTACCCCAGGGGCATTCGGAATCACATCAATCACCACTGCCGGCTTTGGAAACGCTTCCACCAGACTCTTCCACTCAACAATCCCGTCATTGCCGATCGACAATTTCGATTCCTTCGGCAGCAATGGCATGATGATCGTCTTGAAGAAGTCGATCGGATGATCCTTCAGCTCAGTCTCCAACGCCGTCGTCAATTTACGCTTGCTCTTACTCTTGCCCAGGACCTCATCCAGTAAACGCAATGCCTGCATCCGGCCGCTTACCACTCCTGGCTGATGGCCCCTGTTCCGCTTCGGCAATCCTGAAGGATTCCCAGACTTTCCCTTTTCAAATTTCACGAGCAACCCTCCACAATATGAACAGCAATCAACGCAAAGCTGGTAAGAAGCAGGTCGCAAGCAGGCGGGATGCACGCAAATTCAATCAGCTTAACGAGCCCTCGCCAGCGGCTCCACGCGGCAACCTTGCAGGCCCGTTTTCTCGTACTTCCCAGCAAACACAGCGCATTCCGCAGAAATGGCCTGATTTGGAAGCAGGTATGTGAACCTACGTTCAGATACACAACATGCGTTCTACACATCCAGATTACTTTACGTGGGGAGACTCTATATCAACATGCACACCAGATTCTTATTCATCTTTTGCGTGAGGCTCAATATCAAGCATGTACGACACCAAAAAGAGCTACGGGACGTCTGCCACACGGCGTTGCGGGCAATCATATTTGTTTTACCTTATTGCGTGAGGCTCATTTGAATACGTGTGTACAGCCGCCAGCATGCCTGATTTTGTTCATCTCTTATTGCGTGAGGCTCATTTCAAGCATGTATGGCTTCTTCTGAACTCTGGCTATGGGGACGCCGCCTTCCGCCTCCGCGCCGACGCTACGGCGCGACAAGACCGGCGGCTGGGCGAGGGGAAGTGACAGAGGGGACACCGCCTACCGGCGTCGGGGGCGAGGGAGCGCCTACCGGCGCTGGGCAGCGAACGGAACGGACACCCCAGGTGCTTACGCCCCTGGCGCTCGTTGCTTCATTCGGACAAACGACGGACAAACCCTGGACAAACACACTGCCTACACTCGGTCGGTTCAGTCGGTTCATACCGCGTACTAACCCCATCAATATTGACTTTTCTTCAACCATCCCACTACTACAGTTCTCAAACACTTCGGACAACCACGGACAAACTCCAAGCCGTTGGCTATGCCACGGCCCCGCGCGCCGGGGCTCGGCACGCTTCGTGCGGCGGAAGGCACGAAGCGCGCCAACCCCCGGCGCTGTCGCGTTCGCGGACTCACGCTCACCCAGCTCGCGGACTCGCTGGGGCGGGGCCTGAAGCGTTTGGCGGCTTTTACCGGGTTGGCGCTGCCCAAGATCGGAGCGGCCCTGCCGCAGCACATGATCGTTGGCCCATTGCCCAAAGCCAGTGAGACTGCGCGGACTTGCTCACTGGCTTCGGTCAAGCTGCCAACGAACATGTGCAAGGAGCGGCTGACGCCGCTTATTGTAAGCCGGTGCCACGGAGCCTGAGTTATTTCCGTCTCCGCAGGCTACGCCGGAAAAACTCAGGCACCGTGTCTCCTTCCTCGGACCAGAACGCCAACGGTCGTCATGCTTCCTGCGAAGAAGGCAGGAAGCACGCCGACCCCTCCGTCCTTCGCGGCTCAGGCCGGAAGGCGCTGGACATGTTGCTTTCCGCCTCAGAGCTTCGCGGACTCAGCAGTGAGGCGGAAAGCAACATCACCAGCGAAGGAGCGGCTGACGCCGATTACTATACGCCTGCAGCCATCGTGCCTGTTATTCCTCGATGACTCGGAAAACAGCCACCATGGCAGCAGGCTCCACGCCGGACGGCGTTCGGACCGGAACTACGCCACGCCCGCGGCGGCTCGCTGCTCGCACGCCGTGGGCTGAAGTGC
>JBAXMA010000131.1:0-7971 GCA_037134535.1 bacterium | reverse complement strand
GGCATGAGCAGAAAGAAATGGATGAATATGCCAGGATAAGTCATGTTCATTCTAGTACGGGGGACGCTGACGGCGCCTGACCGGAAAGGAATCGTGAGAAATGAGAATGGCATTTGTCATACTGTGCATAGTTTGTTCAGCATTGCTCAATGTAATTGTCTTCGCAGTAGTTACGGGAAATATCCCTTTTCGCAAGCCGGTTGAACCTGGTTTGACCCTGACGGAGAAGGTTACACGTTCCGACACTGCGATGACGGCAGTTGCTGACAATGACCGCAAGAGTATTAATGAACTTATAAAGGCATTTGATGTTGAAAGAGCCGCGCTGGATGCGCAGCGAGCCGATCTCAAGGTTCGTGAAGAAGGCGTGTCGATGAAGGAAGTCGCACTGGCCAGCCTCAGAACTGAAGTCGAAGGCCTTCAGAAGAATCTCGAGGTGCACATTCTTGAAGTCAAGACGACGCAGCAGACCAATCTGCGACGGCTTGCGGAGATGTATGCAAAAATGGATCCGGCGTCGGCGTCATTATTGCTGAAGGAGATGGACAGGAATCATGCGGCCACCATTCTCAGCATGACCACGGACAGGTCCGCCGCTGCTATCATGGATGCGACAATTCAAGCCGCCGCGAGCAATGCGGTTATTGTCGCTGCCTGGTCTGAAATTATCAGATCATTGAAGGTTGAAAAAACAGCAAAAGCAAAAGGGTGACGTCATGGCGAGCAGAATCAGCGAGATGATGCCGGCCCCGCAGCACGCCGAACAGCTGGCAAAGAAGATGCCCGGTACTGAATCCCGGGAATTCACAGCATTTCTGGATCAGAACATAAGAGTACCTTGCGACGATGGCCGGGAGGGAGATGCGAAAGGCACAGATGACACAATGCCGTTCCTGAGCGATGCCGATGCGGCAACCGGTGGCGGACCCTCTGAAGATGACAAATCAGGCGAGGTACCTGTTGCTGATGCCGCTATAGTGGCATTTCTGCTTGTCGCTCCCAGTCAGGAATGCATCACAGCTTCCACATCTGCAGCAAATGCCGATGCCCTCACGCCTGTAGTGCCTGAGCCAGGGTTGCGAGGAGATGAGTTGAAGCGCCCGTTGTCTCCCGGAGATGGCGAGCTAAAAACCAACACTGCGAAGGTTGCGCGCGATTCAGGTAACGGCCAGGCGGCATCGATCCTGGGGGGGGCGCCGGAGAAGTCGTCGAAAACAGCCGATGTCGTGGATTCCGGGATTGAACCGCAGGGAAAGCCGCTCCCGGTTCAAGTTCCGGTTGGCAAGCTGGTTGATAACCAGAGACAGTCACAGATGAATCCAGGGCAGAAAGTGGTGGATCAGTTCTTGTCAGGGAATCCTTCCGCCGGCGCTGCGGCGACACTCGCAACGCAGTCTCATGGCAAGACCAGTGAGATGATTGGTCAGGCGCCTACCTCCGAACCTGTTCCTGTGCAGGCAAGGAATGAGTCACCACGGACACCGTCTGGTATCTCCGGCGGGACTGCGAATTCGCCGAACCAGACACCGGCATCTTCAGTGGTATTGGCGATAGAGGCGCCTGAGAGCGGGAAGGATGCGGGCGGTAGTGAGCCGGAAAGTAATCCTCCCGGTGCTTTGATGCCTGAGCTGGCAGCTGAAAAGGTTCGCATAAAGGCAGGAATTACCAATGTTGATGCAAGCAGGCCGCAGGCATCCGTTCTCGATGGCATGATCGGCCAGAGGGCCGGTTCTGCACCAGCAATCAGCGCCAATATCGCTGGCTCATCACTGCAACGATTCGAAAAAGTGCAGGAATTCATGGATAATGTCGGCCGGCACGTACTCCTGCTGGCCAAGGGCAATGCTGGACAGATTACTGTTAACCTGATCCCCGGTGAGCTCGGGCGGGTGGTTCTGAATTGCCACGAGACAGCAAACGGCATTTCTGTTCAGATGCATGCCGAGAATCCTGCGGCATACAGCCTGCTTCAGAGACAGGAAGCGGCTGTCAGGGCTGTTATTGAGCAAAACGGGCTCACCATGTCACGCTTTGAAGTTGGCGCATGGAATGAGCGTGGACGCGAGAAACAAGGTGGTGAGTGGCAGCCCGGGGATGATGGGGCGAGTGGGCCATGGCCGGAAGACGATGAAAAACGCGGCGCGAGCCGTGGACATGCGGTGCCGGCAGGTGCCGGGGCAGGTCGAGACGGTCGTTTCTGGGCCGTTGCGTGAATGGGAAAGGAGTTCAGAGTATGCCAAGCACGGATTCTATTACACCAGTTAATGCAATATCACAGCAGGATGGCCCCGTTGTGGGTCCACCTGGTGGCCAGATGGGCAAGGATCAGTTTCTCAAGCTTCTGATAACCCAGTTGCAGAGTCAGGATCCTTTAAAACCCATGGATAACACCGAGATGATAGCCCAGTTGGCCCAGTTCAGTGCACTGGAGCAAATGCAGAACCTTAACAGCAAGGTGCTGGACTTCCATCGCGACATGGCTCTTGGCTTTGGTTACCAGTCAGAGGGTGGTCAGGTGAGGCTGACTCTCACAGACGGGTCCCAGGTTTCCGGCGGCCTTAATTCCGTACAATGGCTGGACGGAAAAATGATTCTCGATGTGGGCGGCCAGACGTATTCAATGGATAAGGTCTCCGCTATGAGCAAGGAAGGTGCTACTGCGATTCCGTCACCAACGGGTACAGGTGGCACTGCTATTCCGTCATCTCCGGATTATATACCGCCTATGCCGTAGTCGTGATTCAGGGATAGAGATGTTGAGAACAGGATGTACAAGGACGTGAGAAGATAGCATCAAGGAGGAGCGATTATGTTGAGAAGCATGTGGAGCGGGGTGTCCGGGTTGCGTGCGCATGCGCAGCGCATGGATGTTATCGCCAACGATATAGCCAACATCAATACGACTGGCTACAAGCAAAGCGATGTTACGTTCAAGGAACAACTGGTGACGACCATACGGGCACCATCGGCAGGTTCGGCAGGAGAACAGATCGGGCTTGGTGTTCAAGTCGGACAAATCGCCAGGAACTTTTCAGATGGTGTTGTGACACAGACATCTGTGGCATCGAATGCAGCCATAGCCGGCAGGGGATTCTTCACGGTTGCGGACACTAGCGGAAACCGGTTCTACACACGGGCCGGTGATTTCATGCATGACCTTGACACCGCTGCGGCCGATGGATCTTTCTTTCTCATCAACTCGAGCGGGATGCGGTTGCAGGGGGTCAATGATGCTGCACCAATTGCCGCTGGCGGGGTAGCCGTCGCGACTATGACGGACGTGATTGTTCCGGCCGGTACCGTGTCGTATACGATCGGGGAGAACGGGACAATGACGTGCTACGATGCGGCTTCGGCGGTTCTGGGCACCTGGCAGATCGGCCTGGCTCAATTCGCAAACAATAACGGCTTGAAGAGCGAAGGCTCCAATCTGTATACATTTACCACAGCCGCAGACGTTACTGAAATGGCGTATCAAGGCGGAACAGACGGGGCAGGTCAGCTCTATCAGGGATACCTGGAAGCATCTAACGTGGATCTGTCGCAGGAGTTTACCGAGATGATTCTGACTGAGCGCGGATTTCAGGCCAATTCGAGATCGATCACAACCGGAGATGAAATGATCCAGGAGTTGTTGTCACTGAAGAGATAAGGTTCCGTTGACTGGCTGAGTGGAACAGCCGGCTGCGATGCGGAGTGCATGGAACATTGTGATGGTTTTAGCAGCAGTAGTACCGGGAGCATGTTATGGCTGATGAAAAAGACGGCGGTGCAGTGGTGGAAAGGGATGAGGTTGCGGCCGGGGTCGTCGCGGCACCGTCGTCGAAGTCAGGCCTCCTGCTGACGATAATCATTTGCGCAGTAACCATCGTTGTCAGTGCTGGAGTGACATTTGTTGTCGCCCGGATGACAGCCCCGTCTGCCCCGTCCGGTACTGATCGTGGAGCATCGTCTGAAGGTGAGAAGAAGTCCGCCCATGGCGGTGGAGAAAAGGCGGGTCATGAAGGTGGAGAAAAGGCGGGAGTGGTGTCGAAGCTTGTTGCGGTTAAAGAGGTCTATGTGAACATAGCTGAGACAAAAGGAACCAGAATTCTCAAGATAGTTCCAAATCTTGTTGTCAGTGAGGATGCGCTGGCAAAGGAGATGATGCTGGCTGAAGCGCTTGTTCGTGATCGTATAGGCGCCGCCGCCGCAAAGATGACGCTTGATGATCTGGACGGAGTGAATGGCCGGGAAAATCTCAAAAAGGAAATTATGACCCTGATCAATCTCTCCATGCAGAACAAGATGGCCGGAGTTGTTACTGATGTCTACTTTTCGGAGTATCTGATTCAATAGCGGCAGGCATGGAATGGGGGACGAATGGACAAGACGCTGTCGCAGCAGGAGGTGGACGCCTTACTGCAGGCGGTACGAAGTGGTGATGTCAATGATCCGGGAGTAGAAGCCCCGCCTGAGAAGGCAAGTGAGCTCAGGGTGGTGGCCTACGACTTCCGGAAACCCAGACTGGTTTCCAGTGACCATCTCCACGGGCTTCAGTTGATTCATGAATCATTCTCAAAGGGTCTCGCCAACAGCGTCTTTGCCGGTCTCAAGGCACAGATGGACATCAAGCCGGTAGCTATCGACAGTATTGTCTACGGCGAGTTTGTGATGTCGCTCCTTAATCCCACTTTTGTTGCCGTGGTTACACTGGCTCCATACCCCGGCGAGATCGTGATCGAAATGAATCTCTCCATAGTGCTGACTCTGACGGACATTCTACTGGGTGGCCCGGGGGTTGGTGTTCCGGAAAGCCGGGAATTGACATCCATGGAACGATCGCTCGCCGGCGGTTTCATGGATTATGTGCTTTCCGATCTTCGCGCAGCCTGGTCTGGTATTGCCGACATGAAGCTCGCGTCGCGTTCAGTTGAATGCAACCCGGAGCTTGTCAGGATTGTGTCGCCGGAGACGCCGGTCTTCAGTGTGACCCTCGACGTTCGCCTGAATGATGCCACCGGAACGCTTAATATCTGCTACCCATACGAAGTTGTTCAGCCTCTGCTTCCCAGGATTGCGGCTCGAGTAAGTGGCAGAAAAGAGAAATCGGCCCGGTCTGACCTTGAGAAGCAGGACGTCATAAGGGCGGTTTCAAAAGTGCCGATTGATGTACGTGTGAGCATCGGCACAGGCACGATTCTGGCCAGCCAGCTTGGACAGTTGAAGAATGGAGACGTGGTATGTCTGGATACGCAGACGGATGAAATGGCAGACGTATTCATCGGCGGAAGAGCGAATTTCAAGGGCGCCTTGTGTTCCAGTCGAGGTCGTGCTGCTGTTCGCATTGTAAACCGGATTTCTGAATCCAATGGAGAAGTGGTACCGGAACGGCCCGGAGTAAAGGGAAAATAGGATTATTGGAATCCGGAGACAGCCGTAGAAAGGACAGTTGAGATGAGCACTGAAGACAGTCAGGAAAAGACGACAGTAGAACCGGATGCTTCAAACAACCGGACCATCATCAATTCTGTGGAACTTCCGCAAGCGGAGCGGCAGGGGCCAAAGAAGAGTCTGGATCAGGCGCAGCAGGATGTAAATCTCGGCATGCTGCTTGATATTCCTGTTGATGTCCATGTGGAAATCGGGGGGACGAAGGCGTCGATTCGCGATATTCTACAATTGGGTCCCGGTGCCATCATCGAACTGGACCGTCTTGCGGGTCAGCCGGCCGACATTATCGTTAACGGAAAGCTCATCGGGCAGGGCGATATTGTCGTTATCAATGAAACCTTCGGTATTCGAATAACCAAGCTCGTGGGTGTTGAAGAGCGCCTTCAGTCTGTCTGATTCTGACAGTCTCAGGCAGTGAGATCCACATGAGGGTGGTCGCTGTTTTGCTCCGGCACAGGGCAGGGCAATGGCGGTTTGAGCGGCTTTGGCGGTTCAATATCCGCGTGCTCCAGCAGACGCTGAGCTGCCGGGCTGACAATTACAGTATCGACAGATTGAACAGCTGGTCGGGCGGCCTCGGGTTCATCCTGACTATCCTTGTGATGCTGCTCCGTGGAATGCTTGCCGCCACCCGTCAGTGTTCCGCTGAATCCACGGTTGCTGCCCTGGTCGGGATCCATTTTGAGAACCTTCTTGGGATTCTCAACTGCGTATGCCTGAGACCGGAAGTGGCTTTCTATTCTGTCCAGATCGTCTGACATATGTATGCACTCCGTACCTGCGCCGGTGAGCTGCCGGTTGCACTTCGACGCGCCTGGCTAAGGCTCCTGGCTATCAGCTCCCAGCAGTGCTCTTAATTTTGTAACTGCCATGGAATGAATCTGGCATACCCTGGCGTCTGTAACTCCGTACAATTCTGCTATCTCACTCAACCGTAGCTCTTCGAAGTAGTAAAAGTAGAGCACTTTCTGCTCGCGTGGAGACAGTTTCAGGAAAGCGTGTCTCAGGGAGGCTCTTGATTCCTCCCGCTCAGTAAGATCCCGCGGATTAGGGCTGCGCTCGTCGGCCAGAATATCTTTCAGTGGCATCGAATGCCCGTCGCACTCCATCATGATCTCGTCCAGTGACATGAGTGGTTGGCCCTGTAGCAGGACGGAAGCAAGCTGGGACGGTGATAAGTCCATTTCGTGTGCAAGGTCTTCCTCGTTTGGAGGCGTCTTGTGAATGGCGGTCCATTCCCGGATGGTTGTTTCAATACGTCTGATAAGGGAACGGGTTGACCGCGACGCATGGTCTGCGGATCGCAGCTCGTCCAGTATTGCCCCCTTGATACGCGGCGCAGCAAAAGTCTCGAATCGCACGCCCTGGGCGGGATCGAACCGGCTTATTGCATGGTAAAGTCCCACTAGAGCCGACTGAAACAAATCTTCCACTGCAACATGCGCCGGCAGCCGGATAGCTACCCGTTCCATGACCCGGTGAGCGAGCGGGATGAAAGCCTCAACGAGCTTGGTCAATGCTGAGCCTGACTCCGGATTCTGCCAGAAGTCATACCACAGATCACAGTGATCAAGACCTGCGATGGTAGCATCAATTGCATGTCTTTGCGCTGTGGGCATTCGGGCTCTCTCCTCGATTACGTTTCTCTGACATTCTGCCTGCTGTCATGCTCTCTCGTCCAGCTTGAAAGTGATGCTCATGGCATTGTTTCCCGATGAGCCATATCGGACGCCAGCTTCTTCTTTTTGTTTTCCATCAGTCGCTGAGCTACAAAAGCCATCAGCATGTTCGTAAAATACCGCAGAAACAGTGCCACCGAAGCAGTGGTCACAATCATGACTATGGCGGCTCTGAAAAGCACGATGGTCATGGTCACGCCGTTTGTGCAGCCGATCACCATGGAGACCATGAACGCCAGCGCCCCAAGTGCAGTGGCTACCCTCATCAGTACAGGATTCATTGTCCGCCCTCACTTTCTCCGGGGCGCAGGCCGATTTCAGTCAATGATTTGAAGAAGGCCTCGCCATTCCGCATTCTTGCCCGCCCTGGATTGCCAAATGCTATTTCACGCGCGATGTCGTTCAGGCATGTAGTCACAGCCGAACCGGCGGCAAATGTGAGTACAGGTGTCCTGGCACGAATCGCATCTCCAACCGTGCGATCATACGTGACAACGCCAGCTAGACGTGCGGAAAATCCGAGAAACTTTTCGGTAATGGCATTCAGTCGCGATGAGAGAAGACGCCCTTCATCAAGGGAGTGCACCATGTTGACAATCAGTGATATCGCCGGCGGAGAACTGTTCTGCCGCAGCACTTTGATCAGGGAGTAGGCATCCATGATCGATGTTGGTTCATTGGCTACAACTACGCCGACTTCAGGAGCGGCGGTGAGAAATGTTGTAACGTTTCTCCCGATGCCGGCGCCGACGTCGATGATGAGAAAATCGTACTGTCTGGCGAACGTGATCAGATCGTCCGCCAGCATCTGCTGACGGGCCTGTCCCATGTCGGCCATTTCTGTCATGCCGGATGATGC
>JBAXMA010000130.1:0-8040 GCA_037134535.1 bacterium | reverse complement strand
ACGTAGAACAAATGCGTTCGCTCGATTTCGCCGGAATCTCAAAGCGCTTCTTCGCCCCTGCCGAGGCCACAGCCATCGCTTCGCTGCACGGACCGGACCAGATCACAGCCTTCTTTGAGTGCTGGACACGCAAGGAAGCCTTTGCGAAAGCTCAAGGAACCGGTTTGTACCTCGACCTGGCCCAGATAGAAGTCTCCCTGGGTCCTGGAGTGCCGCCGCGTATCGTGCGAATACGGGGAAACGAGGAAGACGCAGACAACTGGTCTCTGCACAACATTGACGCCGGCGAAGGCTTCAAGGCCGCACTGGCTGTAAAGTCCAGACACGCACAAGTAATTCAGCGCAACTACCAGACTGCGAGCGGAAACGATTCTGTTGTTGATGTCTGATTTTCCCGCCGTCCGCCGGATAATCCGTAGTTAATTCCAGATTGCGGGCGCAGCCCACTTTGGACAACGCAGCCCTATTTATGAAGCGTAATAAGGAAGAAACCGCAAGCTTTCCTGAAACGCTCGGGCACCGGGTGCATGTACATAAAAAGGAGCCAACCTGTGATTCCAAAACTGATAGGCTCTATCGTGTAATTTACGAAGGGAGTCCTGGCTATAAGTTCTCTCAGTCCGTCCTCAGTGTATTCTCTGAAATGCTCAGACCAGGGAAATTTCTTCTTTCCCTTGAACACTTCCTCAATCCTGGCAGCTACCCTGTTCACGTTCGGCGTAGAAAGTACGGCAGTGCCACCCGGCTTTAGAACCTTGTACAGTTCATTCATCGCGACATCATCATGCTCGACGTGCTCCAAAACTGCACTGGCCGCGACAAGATCAATACTGTTTTCGGGGAATATCTGTGAGAGCTTCTCCCAGTCGCCAGTCATGAATTTTATGTTGTCACAATCCTGTGGTTTCCTTTCGGGCATGAACTCAAGCCCGACAAGCTCCCCGCTCACTAGAGCCGCCATCTGCTTTGTCCTGACAGGGTGCGACGCGCCAATCTCCAACACACGGTCGGTCTTCCTGACCCATTTCTTGTATGCCTCAAAGAAGCACACCCAGTCAATGGATATTGGCGCTCTTATCCCCATACTCAACCATTGAACCACAAAATCATACCTGCCGATTTTCACTTTCACTCCCTTTTTCGCAACTGACTGCTATGCCTCAATGAGACTACGTATCCGACCATTGACGGTCAATATGTTTTCCGCACCGTTCGGAATGTAACGCGCGCAGCATGGAATTGACACCAACTGCGGGGCCATATATAAGAACTCCGTTTCGAACAATCGGATAATGCGCGTCTGAGCACAATGGCACCTCGTCACATTTGGAGGTGTGACAAGTGGTGTGGTCCTGGAATATGGAACAAGTAGTCATCATGGTGGTCTCCTGCGACCGGTACTCGGATGTTTGGAGTCCTTTCTTCAAGTTGTTCAAGAAATACTGGCCAGACTGTCCGTACCGCGTTTTCTTCGTCACGAACAATCTCGATCCTGCGGAACCTGGCGTCACAACGATCCGAACGGGTGATGACACCACGTGGGCCACCCAACTCCTTCGCGCACTGGACCAGATCAAAAGCCCCTACGTGATCATGCTCCTGGACGACTACTTTCTGCGCAGCACGGTGCCGACGGATAAGGTGCGTCGGCTGGTTGAAACTGGAATCAACATGAAAGTGCACTGCCTTCGGCTCATGCCAAGGCCAGCGCCAACGCGCCGGATGCCCGGATATCCCGAACTGGGGATTCTCCAGCCCGGGGACAGCTATCGTGTCTCAACGCAGGCCGGGCTATGGCGTGTTGAGACGCTTCGCGCTCTAATAAGGCCCGATCAAAGCGGATGGGAATTCGAGGCCCAGGGTACGGAACGAAGCGCTGAATTCAAAGACGGTTTTCTTGGCGTTTACAAGCCCGCCATCGACTACGTTCAGGGGATCGTTCAGGGGAAGTGGTATTTCAGTGGTCTTGCAGTGTGTCGCAAATCCGGTATCGATGTGGACAAGTCCCGTAGGCCAGTCATGCCCAAATGGCAATTACTGAAGCGAATCTGGACCTACTCCGTGATTATGCGGTTAAAGTACGAACTCCATCTGTTTATGCGCCGTTTTCGTCCCGATCCATCTGAACCGGACAGGAGTATCTTGACTCGAATATGGAGAATGGTCGCTGTAGGATTCTGGCGTCTGATACAATGTTGCGAGTTCATCATATGCCCATTGATGAACAAGCTTCGTCCTCGCTCAAACATGCCCGCCCTGCCTCCAGGCAATCTGAAGGAAGACGACCTGCAGCACGAACTGCGGATGAGATTCCGTGGTTTTGCCGCTGCGGAGGATCGGGATTCCCCGAAAGCCAACACCGAGTGGGAGGGCAATACACGTCGCCTGACCGAACTTGTACTCAGCTCAGACGCGAGAACTTTTCTGGGGTGGGACGTTATACAAAACACAATGTTCTATGGACAGACTCCCCTTTACGTGATGATGGCAGAGTATGGGCACTTATGTCGCAGGCCCGACTGGAAAGAACGCTGGTCGAAGGCAATCACTGAATCGTCAATGGGTGCAGCTTTCCCCTTTCCTCTCTTCCCAAAGAGCAGCGCCACTCTCGTTCATCACGCTTATCATCTGGCCAGATTTGAGGGCGAAGCAGCAATAACGATAGGTAGTCTGGATACCATTCTTGAGTTCGGCGGCGGATTCGGGTCAATGTGCAGACTGTGCCACAATCTTGGTTTCAAAGGGAAGTACATCATCCTCGACCTGCCACATTTCTCCGCCCTGCAGCAGTACTACCTGAAATCATGTGGACTTAATGTGCTTCCCGGAACGGATTTCGAGAAGGCCGATGAAGGAATTGCCTGTTTGTCCAGCATCGATGACCTGAAACACCTGTTTCGGACAGTTAACTCGAAGATCCCAGCCAGTCTTTTCATAGCAACCTGGTCTCTCAGCGAGGCTCCAGTCGAAACGCGAGACGCCGTATTCGATGTCGTTCAATTTTTCAGCAACTACCTGATATGCTACAGGAAACAGTTCGGGGGAGTTGATAACATCCGCTATTTCCGCGACTTCCGTGAGAGGATCAGCTCTGCAGACGCTGATGTTTGGCACAACAAAGAAATACTTCACATTCCCAGGAACTACTACTTGATCGGAACTCGCCCTGATAAGTGTTGAACCACAGGTGTTGTCAATGATAGATACTGCCGGGCCAAACAAAAGTCAGCGTTGTCTATCAGGCGGGGGTTGATATGGGAATAGTAACACCAGGCATACCCGAAGAAATAGTCATTGAGCTCGCGAATCTCAACAACGCAAGGGTTTTCGTTGAGACAGGCACCAGCAGCGGCAAAACGACGCGATGGGCCTCAAAACATTTCGACTCCGTCTTCACCATAGAGCGATCTGAAGATCTGTACGACTTGTACCACGAAGACCTCGCCAGGCTGAAAGGTGTTAAGCCCATCCTGGGAAGTTCCAGAGACGTATTATCCGGGATAGTTGCGGACATTGGCGAACGGAAAGCGGTATATTGGATGGATGGCCATTGGTCAGGGGAAGGAACGGCCGGGGAAGATGATGAGTGTCCTCTCCTGGCAGAGTTAGCTTGTCTATCGGATCGCATGCACGACATTATTCTGATTGATGATGCCCGACTTTTTCTGCGGGTTCCTCCTCTCCCCCACAAGCCGGCCCAATGGCCTGTCATCTCGCAGGTCGTTGACGCTCTTTCAACATCGGCCTGCCATCGATACATTCAGATTATTGACGACGTTATTATTGCCGTGCCTGACGAACAGCCGTTTAGAAACTCCCTGACCAGATATGCACAGGAGCACCCTGAATCGTTCGGACGTGATCTGGGCCAGCTTTTCCGTCGTGGCCGGCGAGGTCTCTTTCAGTTCCTGTTTCCCTCCGTCCTGCACTCGCCTTCAAGAAGAGTGAAATCCCCGCGTTCACAGTGACAAGGACGGCATCTGGAGATTATCGAATCGTCGTGGCTATCAGGAGCAACCCGCATGGAGCGTGACAATACTTGTAATATCTCGACACAAACGAGCGGGCCTGAATCGAGCTCAAGAACGGCCATCGCCTTGCTGGTCCTCGTCTCCATCTTGACCTTGATAACTGTATTCTTCGATCCACTATTCTCCGGCAAATCATTGGTGGCTCCAGATTTCGGTCTGTCCGCCGTTGCGGGTGAGCAAAACAGTTTCCCGGCATTCATCGAAGGCGGATGGCAACCTCTGGAACTCGGGCGACCCGCTCTACCATTGTCACCCACGCTAACACGTCTGCTCTTGTTGAAACTGCTGACACCGGACACATACCGCTATGCCGCTTTCATGCTAAATACCATTCTGCTATTTCTGGCAGCAGCCTATCTACTGCGTGGAAAGGGACTGCTGTGGACCTCGACTCTGATCGGCGCGCTCGCCATGGCGTTTTCCGGTCAATCCTTCACAATCATTGCTGCAGGTCACCTCGGAAAGTTCGAAATGATGCCTTGCGCGGTCTTTATGCTGGGTCTCCTTGACCGTGCCGTCTCCCGGCAGTCGCTGCCCCATTATTTGCTTGCAGGCTGCGTAGCGGCAATGGGTATGTTCAATCAGCCCGATGTTATGATGCTGTTCTACATGCTTGGGGGCATCTACCTTCTCTACAAGTTGTGGCAATGTCGGCGGCAAGAGCGAGGTCTGGCATCCATTGCGAAGCAGAGCACAGGCATCATATTGGCTGGTGCAGTATTTGCCGCAGTGGCTCTGCCAACAGTTCTGTCGACATTCAGCGGCGCTGTAGCTGTCCGGCAAGACCTTTCAAGCAAATCGGGTTTAACACCGTATGAATACTCAACCTGCTGGAGCATGCCGCCTGAAGAAGTGATTGAGTTCTTTGCACCCTCCTTTTTCGGCGTGCAGAGCGGAGACGCTGAACTGCCCTACTGGGGAAGACTGGGCCAGAGCAGGTCAGGGGACAGCAATGCCCTCAAACGGCTAAACTCACTTCGCCAGCACAACATGTATCTGGGCATCCTGCAAATAGTCTTTGCCCTCTACGCGATAGGAATTGGAATGGCGGGTTTTATTCGTGGCCGGGGCGAACACATATCAGAATTGCGCTTCTGGGGCCTGGCATGGCTGGGAACATTCCTGCTTGCATTGGGCCGGTATACACCCCTGTACCATCTTTTCTATGCGCTGCCGTTTGTTTCTTAGATGCGGCGCCCCATTAAGTTCATGCATTTGATCGAAGTCTGCACAGTGGTGCTTTTCGCAACTGGTCTTGATCACTTCCTTAGACAGATTCAGAGTGCCCCTTCTCAGGTTGTACGCACGAAAAAACCTACAAGAACACCATGGAGGCCTTTGGCAATTACAACGTTCTGCATCATCGCCGCTATCGGAGCGGCTATCGGAGCGAGCATCGTGGCATCAAGCGCCTCCAGCTTTCGTGAGATCTGGGGCTCTCTACCCTCACCACGTCAGGACGGACAACCACTCCTGCTTCACTATGGCAATACTCTTCTGGGGAACATGACATGGGGCCTGCTCAGAGCCTCAATTCTGTTTATGGTTTGCGCCCTGATAATTGAGACCGGGCGAATACTTCGCAAACAATCTTTTGCACATACAAGCATTGCGGTCGCTCTTTGTTGCGTTATCGCCCTCGACATAGCCACCTCAGTCGGCAGGTACATAAAGGTTCGCGACATGTCGTCTTTCGCAGAGAAAAACGAGGTGTTGAGAACGGTCGAATCCACAAGGCGCCCCTTCCGTGTTGCTCTGTTCCAAAGCGAATTAGCAGGTTCAGGATCGAGCGACCAAGCCTGCGAAATGCTCATGTCCACGGCCTCGACATATGAAATTGACCTGGTTCGATCACCTTACAATACCTATTTCCCTTACCTCGAACTGGCGCGAACCCTTGGCACTGACGGGATCGGAATACGTTTCTGGCAGTTGACATCGTCGGACTACGTGTTCGGCCCGATTCAACTAGTCTCCCGACTGGGTGGCAAGCCAGACTTCCGGTTCATTTCGGCCTTCGATATTGTTCCGGACGGCAAGGGACTTTATACATGGCGCAAGAATCCAGAAGGCAAGGGCCGGTACGTGCTCCTGAAGTATGGTAAAGCCCTGCCGCGCGCGCTTGTCTATCACGACTGGATGAGCGTCGAAACCAATAACTGGAAGGCACATCTCGCCGACCCATCCTTGGATCCTCATAAGACTGTGGTAGTAGAAGGTTCTGTGCCTGGCACTCCGTCAAGGGGGGAGCCCTCACCGGTGTCCACATTGAATTACTCCCCGAACACCGTCGCGATCAGTCTAACGGTCACAAATGAAGGAGTTCTGCTTTTGAACGACATCTATGACGCGGGCTGGAAGGTCCTCGTGAACGATCATCCCGCCCCACTCCTGCGGTGCAACGGGGTGATGCGCGGAGTCAAAGTCGATGCGGGCACCCACACAGTGACAATGCATTACGCAGGCCCCCTGGTTTTCCCTGTACGACTACAGATAGTTACGATGTTTCTTATGGGAATGCTCGCATTGGTCCTGATGGTGCGGCGCACACTTGCTCGCGCCGCCCCGCATGTAATGGGTCCACCAAAATGATCGCTCACAAGCTCAAGCTTGGAGCATAGCAAGTGGCGGAGCAATACAGAATTCAAATGAAGCGCATCATAAATCGCATGGTTTCCCTTGTCGGCCCGCTGGGAACCTTCGGAGCAATAGCATTCGTGTTCGCCCGCATCGGTGACTTTGCCATGCTTGCGACGCGTATAATGTTGGGAAAGTACCTTCCTGATGTGGACTTTGGCGCCATTGATCCCGTTCTGTCCACTTTGACATTGCTGTTCATCCCGGCATCGATTGTCTGTCAGGCCGCCACAAAAGCCATCAGCCGGCTCAACGCCAGGCAGAACACTCCGCAATGCGCTGCGCTTGTGAAGAGTTTCTCTCTACTTATGTTCACAGGCAGCATTATTGCCGCCGTGGGTGTGCTACTGATGGGCCCATTCCTGCTTAGCCGGCTTCACCTGGAATCCTACCAAACCTGGTTGCCTATATTTCTAGCGGCGTGGGTAGTCTTTGGCCTATGGCAGCAGCTATTTTCTTCCATCCTCCAGGGACTGCAGAGATATGTTCTGCTGTCAGTGCTGGGCGCGTTGTCCCCGATCATCCTGGCGGTGCTCACATTCTTCATTGTGGTCCTCTGGAACAACGGCCTTGCAGGCGCCCTTGTAACCAGGCTGATTTCGGTGCTGCTGGTAATGATCATTACCGCGTGGTTTCTGCGCGGCTTCCTTTCGGCGCAACGGGCCTCTTACCGCGAAGAATGGCCAACAATCAAGAAGACTCTGGTTCCAGCAATGCTTATGATCGCCAGCACAACCATGCTGATTTCTTTTGATCGCTTGTTTGTGCGCAACTTTCTCCCTGCGGATTCAGGCGGGCTGGGTGCGATTATTACGCTGGGCCAGATCCCAATGTGGTTTCTCCTGCCCCTGGTCACGATTCTTCTGCCCCTGGTTTCCGCAGAACATGCTACCGGATCGAACGTATCAAGATGGCTGACTCAAGCCGTTGTAGTCGGCGCTGTTGTGACTGTGGGCTGCTCTCTCCTGTTCGGAATCGTTGCAACACCGCTTTTTCAATACTGGAAGCCTTCTTTTGTTCCTTACGCAAACCTGGTTTGGCCGTATTCTCTCGCTATGGGTCTTCACGCCATCATCCTGATGGTCATCAACATCGAGTTTGCACGACATGAATACGGCGGCATAGTATGGCTGACCATTGTCTCGTTTGCTGCATGCACAATGCTTTACTGGTTTCGCGGCAGCGTCACATTGCAGACCATGGTGTGGGCGCAGGCAGTTATCAGGATCCTTGCGTTGGCAGGCATTATGCCGTTAATCTGGTGGCGAGTGAAAGGCAGGGTGATTTGAAACACAGATTCTCCCTTCGTAATTCCGTCATGGCCGCCTTGACCATTGGGCTGCTGGCGCTACCTGCGGGTTGCAGACAAAAC
>JBAXMA010000129.1:0-8089 GCA_037134535.1 bacterium | reverse complement strand
ACAAATCACGGCACAATGGTGGGAGCAGGCGAAGCCGCATTACGAGTTGTTCACTTCCGAACTCGTGGTAAGTGAAGCCTCAGAAGGCAACCCAGAGGCTGCTCAACGTCGTCTTGACGCTTTGCGCGGCATAAAGGAACTCGTTATTGATTCGGAAATGGAAGCATTGGCGGCAAGACTTATTGCGGACGGTGGAATTCCAGCAGAAGCGGAAGTCGACGCATTGCATGTGGCCATCGCGACAGTTCAGGCCGTAGATCTTCTTCTCACATGGAACTGCCGCCATATTAACAATGCAGAAATGAAGCCTGTCATAAGATCAATTTGCGCAGTGGCCGGATACACATGCCCTGAGATATGCACGCCACAGGAACTTCTTGCGGAGGATACAGATGAAATACCAAGATGAAATCATTACTGAAGTATGGAAAAACCGTGAAGCCTATGCAACACGCCATCATCACAATCTACGAGAAATCGTAGCAGCCCTGCAAAAGCGACAGCAAAAGCCCTTTTCTATCCTCGTCGATAGGCGATGCCGCACAACAGCTTCCAAAGTACAAAGATAAGTACCGAACCAAACATTTCACCGTCCCGACAACCCAGCGGTTGTCGTCCGGTGAATGTGGTCGTTGGGTTTGAAAGGAAAGAAATTGACTTGGGTATAACCGTGGTAATACCACACAGACCATGAAAACAGCCATTTCTATTCCGGATGATGTGTTTAAGACGGCCGATAGTTTTGCTCGCCGCAGCAAACTTTCCAGAAGTGCCGTTTTTACAATGGCCGTAACGGAATTCCTGTCGCACCACCGACAGGAAGATGTGACAGAGCAACTCAACCGGGTTTACGCCAAAGAAGAATCCGCGCTGGATCCAGTTCTGAATCAACTGCAGTTTGCATCACTTCCCAAGGGGAAATGGTAATGCAACGCGGAGAAATCTGGTGGGCATCCCCGCCTCAGCCGGCAGGTACCGAGCCCGGATATCGGCGCCCAGTCTTGATCGTTCAAGCCAACGAGTTCAACCGGAGCAAGATCAACACAGTCATTGCGGCTGTAATCACGTCTAATCTTGCCCTTGCCTCAGCTCCAGGCAATGTGCATCTCGATTCACGTTCATCCGGATTGCCGAAGGAATCCGTGGTCAATGTCTCACAGTTGATCACAATCGACAAACGTTGCCTGACTGAACGAATCAAAATGATCGATCAGCATGCGATGCAGGAAGTCGATGAGGGACTGCACACGGTCCTCGCAATATGATGTAAGCGTCGAATAAAGTTTTCACTTGCTGTCGCTTGCGCTCCATCAAGTGAAGGCAATCGTTACATTCAACACGGAAAACAGATATGGACACAGTACGCAAGTAATGCATATGATGTATGCACGATGATGGACTTGTCTGCATATACGGAGGAAGGCAATGAGAACGACATTAGATCTACCTGACGCGCTGGTGCAAGCCGCGATGAAGGCTTGCCACCATAAGACGAAGACGGCAGTAATCATCGCTGCTTTGCAGGACTTTGTCCGCAAGAGTCGGATTCAGGAGTTAAGACATTTCAAAGGCCGTGTGAATCTGGATTTGGACCTCAACAGCGTACGGAAACGTGTATGAAGGTTCTTGTCGACAGCTCGGTGTGGGTTGCCTATGTCCGCGGTACAGCCTCTCTCTCGTCGCTTGACTTGATGATTGAAGAGGGCATGATTGTTACCAATGACCTCATTCTTGCGGAGCTGACGCCTCCGCTTCTTGTGCGTGGAGAACGCAAACTTGCGGGGATCCTTCGCGACATTGAGTGTTTCCCGCTGACGATTGATTGGGAAGACATTATTCAGATGCAGGTGACGTGCCTTCGCAACGGCATAAACAAGGTGGGCATTCCCGATCTGATCATCGCTCAGTGTGCCGCACAAAACAGCTTGTCGCTGTTCTCCCTGGATAAGCACTTTCAGTTGCTGGGAAAACACTTTCCTCTGAATCTGCAATGAGACGGAAATCGCCGGACATCATGCCTGATGGCGACGGGCCGGAGCCAGCACCATAGGCATGACGTCAAAGAGAAATAGGAATGGAAGAGATAAAAGACAGAAACATAGGCAGACGAGACTTCATGACGTATTCTACTGCAAGTATGGCCATGGCCGCACTGGCCGTCTCATCCACGGCAACTGCGGGTACCAAATCTATTTCTGTGCCCCGCCAGATAGACAATACAGATGAGTGTATCACGAATCAGATCGAAGTACTCGTGGTCGGCGGCGGAACCGCGGGAACCATTGCGGCTATTCAATCCGCCAGGGCCGGGGCGAAAACTCTTATCATTGAGCGGGGCACCCAACTGGGCGGAACCACGACAACAGGCGGCGTTGCTTTTCCAGGCCTCTTCGATGCCTGGGGTAAACAGATTATCGCGGGGATTGGCTGGGAATTGGTCAAAGAATGCGTGGAACTGGATGGAGGAACGTTGCCCGATTTTTCGAAGGTGCCGAAGCATCACTCGATGAATCAGGTAAAGGTTAATCAGTTTCTGTATCCTATTCTTGCCGAGGAGAAATGCAAGCAGGCCGGTGTTGAGATTGCGTACTATGAGTCCCCTCACTCCATCATCAAAAGCGCAGATGGCTGGCAGGTTGATTGTGTAGGGTTCGGAACACAAAGACGTGTGCTCTGCAAACAGATCATTGACTGCACAGGTGGCGCGGAGGTTGTCGGCATGCTGAATCTGCAACGGCTTCGTGAGCCGGAGACTCAACCTGGTTCAATGCTTTTCAGCTTGGGCAAACCCTATGAAACCGGCCGTGTCGGCGTAATCGACTCCCTGTATATCCATGGGGCAGATTCGACGAACTCCCGCACGGTGACGGCGGCTAATCTGAAAGGCCGCGAGGATCTTCTCGCCAAAGTCCGGTCATCCAAGAAACGATTGATGCATCGGCAACCAGAGGCCAGCTTTCGCGAAAGCTACCGCATTCGTGGTGAAACTCTGATAACCATCGATGACTACACCTCGGGTCGAGTCTTCGAGGACGCTGTGTGTTACGCCTTCTATCCTGTAGACTTACACGGAAGCGACGGGGTCAAATGCAAACCTTTAACCGCGGGTGTGATACCGACGGTCCCCCTAAGCGCGCTGGTGCCTAAAGGAAGTCGCAATATCATTGTGGCGGGCAGGTGTGTCTCCAGCGATCGCCTTGCCAACTCAGGGCTGCGTGTACAGGCATCCTGCATGGCGATGGGACAGGCCGCAGGCGCGACCGCTGCGCTCGCCGCGCAACAGAACACAACCCCGCTCAAGGTCGCGCTCAAAGATATACGGGAAATGCTCAGCAAACATGGGGCTATTGTTCCCGCTGTGTAGATTATGATAATAAACACCTCCATCGTACGCACAGGAGCGCGCCGCTGAGGTTTACGTTCGGCTTCTATAAATAGAAGATTGGCAACACACAAAGCGATGTGTGCTCGTATGTGTGGAGGTGAGACTATGGCGACTAATCTTGAGCTTGATGACAGGTTGATCAAAGAGGCAGTCACGCTTGGAAACCACCGCACGAAGAAGGTGGCAGTAACCCAGGCGTTGACCGACTACATCCGCCACCTGCGGCAGGAGAGGATTCTGGACCTTTTTGGCAAGGTCGATTTCGACCCTGCGTACGACTACAAGCGGCCCTCGCCATAGGCATGACGTTGGGGACGCAGGAAAGATAAAAATGAAAACAGTCGCCGCCATTGTGTGGTTAATCGCATCGATAGCCTGTGCGGGCCTGCCGGGTCCGCAGTTCAGGGTCGAACTGAAGAAGGCCGAAGATTCCGCAGTGATGACGTCCACGCACAATTCAACGGTTGTCTCAATCACCAGCAAGAGTGGAATCGGCGGAGCAAGACTTGTCCGTATCGGTGACGTCTGGCCGACCCGGCTCACGATTCGCCTGCATCTGAAAGGACTGGAATCGCTACGGATGGAAAACGGGGTCATCCACTTCAATACCTTTCTGAAGAGTCCCAGACAGGTGCCCTACTGGAAAGCGGGCAAGAACGATGGGCGACCGGGAGCCCCGGATGGCACATTGGAGGTCAACTTGCAGAAGACAGAGGAGTTCATAGAGATCGTCGTCCCCGGAGAACTGACGGCAGAGAATCCGACAGAAATCGGGCTTGGGTGGATTGACTTCTTCAGGAACTGAGAAACACGGAGTCACCAACGTGGCCACCGGAGGCGATTCTCAAACCGTGCGGACGCGGGTCTCAAACGCCTCAATGGCTATGGTGGAGAAATGAAGATATGAAAAACGAAAACATCCATGCGGTTACCGGAGCAACTAATAGGCTCCCCTGGAACTGACCCATTAGGCCAGACCAAGGTGCCACACCACTGACCGTTTTCTGTCTCGGTCGTGGTGATGCTACAGGAACGACGATATCATATCACTGATGTAAATGACCAAACCGAGTACCAGCCTCGAACGCTGCGGCGCGTTTCGCCCCAGGGGTTCAGACTGGACGTTGAGATGCAGGACATAAAGCAAAGGGGGTATTGTGATTATTGAAATGACAGGTGCAAAAGCACCCAAAGAAGCAGTGGTCTTGTTTGGCGGCACGTCTTTGGAGAACTGGACCAGCACCGACGGCAGTGCCGCAAAATGGCTCATTGATGACGGGACATTGCAAGTTTTACCTCATGGCGGAGACATTTGCACGAAACAGCTCTTCCGCGATCACTACCTCCATCTGGAGTTCAAGCTTTCAGACATGCCGCAAGCCGCGGGACAGGCTAAGTCCAACAGCGGGGTCTTTCTGCAAGGACGATACGAGATCCAGGTGCTTGACAGTTCCGGGTGGGATGTTCCCGGACTTGGCGACTGCGGCGCCATCTATAACCAGTACGCTCCACTGACAAACGCCTGCAAGCCGGCGTTGCAGTGGCAAACATACGACGTGATATTCCGTGCCCCTCGATGTGAGGGAAAAGTTGTGAAGGAGAATGCGCGGCTCACCGTATTGCACAACGGTATCGTGATACAGAACAACGTTGAATTACCCGGAGTGACCGGCGCACCATCGGACACGGAAGTGCAGTTGCCAGGGCATCTTCGTCTTCAAGACCACGGCGATATCGTGTGGTACCGGAACATCTGGGCGATAAACCTTCCGCAGGAAGGCGCGTGTGTATACGGCCCCGATATTAAGAAATAACCTGCCTAACCGGCAGGTGAAAGGCCCGGTAGTGAAATGACACCATTTCTCATCACCCGTCTATTTCTGAAACTGGCCGTCATCCTGCTGCTTTCAGCCGTGGTGGTTGGCGTATTTTTCAGGTTCTTCAAAGGAAGACAACCTGTCACAACGCCATGTCCAACCCGGACAAACTTCCAGCGGATCTCGAGGGCAACGGCACTGGTGCTGATCATTCTCTCCGCCATATCAACAGCATTCTGGTTCTATGTATCCGGTCAAAGCAAACCGCCTGTAGCCGCCTGTGCCTGCACAAATACAATGATGTCAGCTTACGCGAATCAGGGGACACCGGCCGTTGGAACTGAGCTGGAGAATTCCAGACGGGAGCGCGTGACTGCTTGCGCTATTCACAAGACTAATTCAAAATCCGAAGTTCCACCTTCGCCTTCTTCGCGGTGGCCCAGCCGATGGGTGCTGATGGGGATCGCGAGCATCATCGTTCTGATGCTGGTCGCATTGAGCAAGGCCATCTTCCACCGTATAGATCCCGATTAGACATGGATGAATCGCAAGTATATTATATTGACCTTATGTGCTTATGCGCATATAGTTCGCGCATGAACTATCAACAGGCAACGATCCGGGCAGACATTCTGAGGGCTCTGGCTCATCCTGTCAGGGTGCTAATAGTCAGCACACTGACAGAACACGACCAATGTGTGTGCAAGTTGAACGAACTGGCAGACATTGACCAGTCCAATATCTCCCGGCATCTCGCCATACTGAAAAAGGCAGGAATCGTGAGTGATCGTCGGGAGGGCATGCGAGTCTTCTACCATCTGGAGACCCCTTGCATACTTAGAGCGTTCGAATGCGCAGTAGAGGTCGTCAGAGTGGACGCGAAGCGCCGCAACAAGGCACTAAAGGCCGGATGAGCATGACTGCGCGGTCGCGAAGCTGGAAACAGGGGGCAGGATGATGGATTCCGCTGTGAATGATACAGAAATCGTGAACAATGGCGCTACTTCTGGTAGCCAGCCTGAAAACGTCCTGCGGTTGACCATCCTCAAGAGTATTGCGTTGCTCCTGCTCTGGTGCGCCCTGTACTGGCGTCTGGAGTCTTTTTCGGCATGGATGACGTATGAGCTCCTGCATATGCCGCACGCACAGCACCTGAGCGTTGCTATTGAATTCTTTCTGTTCGAGGTTCCCAAAGTTTTGCTGCTACTGACTCTTGTGGTGTTTGTGGTGGGTATCATTCGCTCCTTTTTCACCCCTGAACGCACACGGGCCATCCTCGCAGGCAAAAGCGAGGCGGCAGGTAATGTGCTGGCGGCGTTGCTTGGCGTGGTGACCCCTTTTTGCTCCTGCTCTGCTGTGCCGCTGTTCATCGGCTTTGTAACTGCAGGAGTGCCTCTGGGTGTGACTTTCTCCTTC
Organism: bacterium; assembly: GCA_037134535.1. GTDB lineage: Bacteria > Verrucomicrobiota > Kiritimatiellia > SPBP01 > SPBP01 > JBAXKQ01. The sequence continues at coordinate 1,471 of JBAXMA010000129.1, read as the reverse complement.
CTGATCTCGGCACCCATGGTGAATGAGATTGCACTGGTACTCCTGTTCGGCATGTTCGGCTGGAAAGTGGCCGGGCTGTACCTGGTCACCGGTTTGCTCATTGCCATGATCGCGGGCTGGACCATCGGCCGGCTGAAGATGGAGCGACATGTTGAAGATTGGGTGTACGCAAACGAATCATTTGCCGGCGTCAAGGAAGAGCGGATGGATGTCGCCGCACGTTTCAGTCTCGGCCATGCTGCCGTGCGTGACATTGTCGGCAGGGTGTGGCTCTACGTAGTCCTTGGCATCTCTGTTGGTGCGGGCATACACGGATATGTGCCGGCGAATGCCCTGGCCGCATGGATGGGTAAAGGTGCGTGGTGGAGTGTTCCTCTTTCGGTGATCATCGGTGTGCCTATGTATTCCAACGCGGCCGGCATCATCCCAATCGTGCACGCCCTGCTGGAAAAGGGTGCTGCCCTCGGCACAGTGTTGGCGTTCATGATGTCTGTGATCGGCCTGTCGCTTCCTGAGGCCATCATCCTCAGGAAGGTTCTCAAGCCACGCTTACTGGCCGTCTTCTTCGCTGTTGTCGCGCTGGGAATCGTGATGGTCGGTTATTTGTTTAATCTCTTAATTTAACAGGAGGACATGGCGTGAAGAAGATTCAGATCCTGGGCACGGGTTGCCAGAAGTGCAAGACACTCACCGCCAATGCGGATGCGGCGGTGAAGGCACTGGGTATTGAGGCTACAATAGAGAAAGTGGAAAAGATTCAGGACATCATGAAGTTCGGCGTCATGACCACGCCCGCACTGGTTGTGGATGGTCAGGTGAAAAGCGCCGGCAAAGTGCTGGGCACTGAGGAAATCAAGAAGTTCCTGGCGTAAACGTACTGGAAAGAGTTCATCCGGGAAGATCCTGTAGCGAATTGGCTTCGGTGGCTCAGCGATGGGCTATACCCACCAGCGGCAGAATTCGGTAGATCGAAGCGTCCCGCTGAGCCGGAAACAAAACGAAAGGAGAACGATGATGAGCGAGACGTGCAAGTGTACATGCGGAAGTGGGCCGAAACTGATTTTTGCATGTTCGGGTGCGGCAGATGTCGGGGCCGTTGCCGACCAGGCGGCGCGGAAGTTGACCAAAGACGGTGCTGGCAGAATGTTCTGCCTGGCAGGGATTGGCGGGCGGGTATCCGGGATCATGGCAACTACCGAGTCGGCCGCTAAGATTCTGGCGATTGACGGGTGTCCGCTGAATTGCGTAAAGAGCAGTCTGGATCACGCAGGATTCAAAACGTACGAGCACCTGCAGCTGGCGGATCTGGGCATGGAAAAAGGCAAGACGCCGTTAACGCCTGAGGTCATCGCAAAGGCAGCGATGGCGGGCGCGGCGAAGCTGGCCTGCTAGACTGAGACCATCGAACGATGAGAGGAAGAGTGAAAATGACAGATAATGAAGCAAAGAAGGCCGAGGGAGCCGCTTGCAG
>JBAXMA010000128.1:0-8097 GCA_037134535.1 bacterium | reverse complement strand
CGCCCCCATTCGCCCGCTATTCAGCCCGAAGAAATCCCCATTTGGAACCGTTGGCAATCGTCACTGTCTTTGTGTGCGATATAGTTTTTGAAATGATTATTGAAGCAGGAGAACTTATAACGATACAGTCTGGTTCCGGAGCGGTATATAGCATCTGTTTCAAGATTAGTGCAGACTGCCGGCGTGGAAGGATTAGAATCAGGATGGACGTGAGTCAGATCGTAAGTGCGGCACTGATAGTACTGCTCGGCGGATTCCTGCAGGGGACTGCGGCCTTTGGCTTTGCCTTGCTTTCGGTGCCACTGCTTCTGATGACAGGAGTTCCAATGCCTATGACGATGACGATCACTTCTGTCTGTGCCGCCGTGCAGGCGGCCAGTGGAGTTCACCACTTGCGTCAGTCCGTTCCGTGGAAGGATGTCGGTGTTTCGGTGGCAGTACGCACGTTGACAATGCTGCTCGGAATCTGGGTGTTACGTCAGTTGGTGAATTGTCCGGCCGCAAGGATCAATTTCTGGATCGGCTTTATTCTGCTCTTGCTGGTATTGCTGCTGGCATTGTGGCGACCGGAGCCACGGCCGAAATTGCATGCAGGCTGGAACGTGATTGCCTTCAGTGCAAGCGGTTTTGCAGGTGGTCTTTGTTCGATGGACGGACCGCCGCTGGTGTTGTGGGTTATGGCGCATGACTGGACGGTGGAAAGGACTCGTGCATTTCTGTTCGCAGCGTTTATGAGCATTGTGCCTATTCAGCTGACTATGCTCTATTGGGTATTTGGTGACCCGGTGCTGTACGGAATCGTATGGGGCACAGCGATTTCCCCTGCCGCACTGCTGGGTTCACTCGTGGGATTGCGGATCGGGTCACGCTTCTCCAAACCGCTCTTGCGCCTGATTGCTTTTGTGACTCTTACAATAATTGCGCTCAGTGCAATGACCCCGTATCTCTGGTAGATTGCTTACTTGTCGCAGCCGCCGGGGCGGTTCGGTGAAGTAGTGCTGTCGGGGAAGTAGTGCTTGATTATTTCGTGCCTTTATGAGATTTTTTACAAATGGTTGGTGCTGTCAGTAGTTATGACAAATTATTGTTGTTGTGTATTGCTAGGTAGGAGATTCGGCATGATCTCTGTTTATTCACGTTATTCGATTACGGTCGTGTTTGTTGCGATTGCTGTCATACTTCTGCCGGCTGCGGGTATTAGCGGAAACGCCGGATCACTTGCCGGAGGTAGTTCTGCGAAGCTGGTCCCGGCTGCAGCTGATAAGGGGGCAGCGTTTGGCGGTATCACTGTTCGCATCGGCATGACCAAGACCGAGGTAATGACCCAGATGTCCAAACACCCGGAGGCTGGCTGGTATGTGCCGGAACTGGATTCGCCTCCGACTGGTGAGCTGCATAAGATGGACAAATGGCTGCTTGCCTATAAGACCACTACAGGTCCGACACCTGGTGGCGGCACGGTAACCCTGTACTTTGTTAACGACAAGGTCTCAAGCATTGAAGCGGGCGGAGACCGGAAGTAGCCGGGCGACATGTTTCCTGAGAGCACGGGAGTTTCATATGGCGGTAATTCTGGTCGTTGATGACGAGAAATCTATTCTAGACGTTCTCAAGATTTTGCTTCAGTCGCAGGGTCATGATGTCATCGTGGCGCAGAATGGAACCCGAGCACTTGAAGTGCTGGCGGAGAAGCACGTCGACCTTCTGCTAAGCGATGTCAGGATGGTGCCGATGGATGGTCATGACCTGCGAAAGAATGCAAAGGCGCTCTATCCTGCGATGCCGGTGGTTTTGATGACTGGTTTTAGAAATATAGGCATCGAGTTGGCGAACATGAATCTCGGTGTATTCGATTATATTATCAAACCAATTCTAATGGAGGACCTGTTTGACATTGTTGAGCACTGGCTCAATGCATCTTATCCCCCAGCCAGTGAGAAGGATGTGGTGTTGCCAGCACAGATGTCGTATCGATTCGGCACGATCATCGCAGAAAGCCCAGAAATGCAACATGTGTGTCGTAATATAGAGCTGGCAGCAGGCTTGTCTACACCAACACTCCTTTGCGGGGAGGCGGGCACTGGTAAGTCATTGATCGCAAAGGCGATTCATGACTGCAGCTCGAGAAAGAACGGCAGTTTTGTCGCACTCAATTGTGCCAAAATGTCTGAGACGGTCATTAGTGACCGGCTCTTCGGAACTGCAGATGGGAGCCTTCATTCAGATACTCCAGCAGTGGTAGGGCAAGAGTGCACGATTTTTCTGGATGAGGTAACGATGATGACGCCATGGTTACTGACGCAACTCGTCATTCGTCTGGCAAAGAGCGGAGAAGTGAAGAACGGCAGTGAGCCACTCCCTGCGTGCGGCGTGATTCTGGCTGCTAATTCAACGCTTGAGTCATTGTCGCGATTGGGCGGGTTTGAGTTGCTCATTGAACAGATCTGTGGCACCAGAATTGAGCTGAAGCCGTTAAGGGAGTCGAATGCGGACATACTTCCGCTACTGTCGCATTTCTTCTATAAAGCAACCGGCGATTGGAATGGAAATCCGGTTTTGGCTTCGGAAGTGTATGTTGCATTATTGCGGCACACATGGCCACAGAATCGTTCGGAACTTTCCGATCTTGCAAGCCATCTGTTGGGCAAAGTGACAGATGGCCGGATAACGATGGATATGCTCCCCCAGGACATTGCGGCAGCTTATGGTAAAGGCAGCCATACTACGGCTGCCGGACTTCGTTTCATTGCCCGCCGTTCCAAGTCACTGCAGAAGCTAGTTCGTTCTGCTCAGTATTCACAATGAACTGCAGAAATACCTGCGGATCTATTGGGACTGTTTAGATACATCTGGCGGCCTTGCTATGACAGTTAACATGCGATGAATGGAGGCTTGTGGTGATGCTTCAGACTGATTCAGAGAAAGAAGCGGTGTGGAAGGCGTATTGGGACCGCAAACCTACCCGCGTGCCATTGCGGTGGAATACCAATATCAGGATCATCCTGCTCAATCCGGCGCTTAATCCAGAGCGTTACACTTTCGAGCAGTATTTTAAGGATCCGATTGTCACCATGACGATTCAGGCGCGTCATCAGGAGTACTGCGCCACTGTGCTGAGCCAGGTCTGCGACAATTCCGGAAAGATCCCGGAGAAATGGTCCTGCGGAGTGGATACTTTGAATACCTATGACGGGGCATACTTCGGAGCACCGGTTGTGTACGATGCCGGCCAGGTACCTAGTAATGTTTCGTTCATGACAGAGGCAGATGTTGACGGCTTCCTCGGGCGCGATTTCTCACGGCCTCTCGAGAATCCATGGGTTCAGGAGAAACTCAAATTTCGAGAGGAGATGGTCAAGGCAGCCAGAGATTTCGAGTATGCCGGACGCGGGGTAGATGTACGGCATTTTGAGGTTGGATTCGATGGGCCGGTTACGATCGGAGCAGTGCTCATGGGCACTGACTTGTTCTCGCTGCTTGGAGCAGAACCGGAGAAGGCTATTGCGTTTATGCGGAAGATTATGGAAGCCGTTGTTGTGCGCAATCAGACCCTGACCAACTTGCACGGAAAGTGGCAGAAAGGCGACTGGGGCTGGGCGGCAGATGATTCAATTCAGCTCCTTAGCGCAGAGATGTACGAGAAGCTGATTCTACCTTTGCATGAGTGGTGGTACAGCGCGATCTCGACCGCAACGCCAGCCAGTAAGGCGCGGTGCATTCATCTGTGCGGCGATGTCATGCGTCATATGCCGATTCTGCACCGGAGACTTGGTGTGACAGCCTTCGATACCGGTTTCCCGATCGATTTCGGGAGTGTCAGGCGTGAGCTGGGACCCGATGTTGAGATATCCGGAGGCCCGCACGTGGCGCTTCTGACCAATGGCACTCCGGCCGAATGCGCGAAACGCACTAAAGAAATACTGCTCAGCGGAGTCAAACAGGGCGGACGTTTCATTCTGCAGGAAGGAAATAATCTGCCGCCACGCTGTCCGATGGATAACCTCAAAGCGGTTTACGAAACATGTCTGGAGTATGGAAAGATTAATGGTTGAACGTCTAGGGTTTTACGAGTTTGATTTTGGTGGTTTTGCTGATTTGATGTTTGAGGCTGATGTGGTATTATATCTACCGAAGTTGATTTGGTTGAGAGGCGAGGGGTTTGTTGCCGGGAATAAAAGCAATGAGAAGTGTGAGTGTGCCAAATACAAGTAAGTCGATTTCTGTATTGGGGCTGTTTGTTATCCTCGGATTGACATCATCTTCCGCATTTTCCGGTAACATTGCCATAGAGTCTGAAACCGTCCTGAGAACATTCAATCGTTCGACAGCCGGCGGCACTAGTAGTCAAGTTGCTCCTGTTTATGAGTATCTGAAATTAGACGTCGAGGAACTGGGATTGAAGGAGCTTTCCTTCCACGTCTATGGCTGGGGAAGATTTGATGCGGCAGACAGCGGCTATTATGGTAAGCGGAGCGATGGGTCGCTTCTGTATGGGTATCTGGAATATGCTGATGCCTATCAGGACATGAGTTTGAGACTTGGACGCCAGCACATATTTGAAGGCGTGGCGGACAACGCGATTGATGGTTTGCGCGTGAGAAGTGATATTGGGGACCAATTTTCGATTTCAGGTTACGGCGGTTTACCTGTGGCCACTGCTGATTCGCTGCACCCTGGTGGCGACATTATCTGGGGCGGCCGGCTGGCACATCGAATGGAAGCGTTTTCCGATGTTGGCGTCTCTTACAAGCGGATCGGTGACAACGGCAAAACAATTTCGTCGCTGGTCGGTATCGACAGCGCTTTCTTTCTTCCTATGGACATGAGTCTCCACGGCAACTCGGTTCGCAACATCGAGACCGCAGGGTGGGCTGAACATAATTACGAGCTTCAGATCAGGACAGGTGACTTCACAATTTCTCCGATCTTCGAGTTGTTCGAGTATAATCACTACTTCGGCGACATGGCTCCTGCTGCTGGTCCATTTCTGTCTCTGGCACACAGCGACGAGAAACTGCAGGTGATTGGGGTGAACGGTGACTGGCGCTGGTCGAAGAACTGGACTCTCGGTGCCAGGGCAAAGGCCTACAAATATGAAGTGAATGATGCGGCCCAATACGTGTCGGCATCAGTATCATGGTTCGGCAAAGGACTGGCAGGCGCGGGTGGTGAGGTTGGCTATATGAAGGGTGGGGCTGCTGATAATAACTACCTGCTGACGCGTCTATTCTTCTCGCTGGACGGGCTGGGCGACGACATCTGGGTCGATTCTATCGGCATGGATCTCCTCTATACGCTCTATAAGCAGGACATATACGGGAAGAACTCTTCCTACTGTATCTCCATCTGCTCAGGGAAGAAGCTGGATGACAATCTGGAACTTAAGTTGTCGGCTGACTACAGCGTGGACCCCTATTTTAAAAGCGATATCCGCGCTATGGTGGCGCTGGCTTATCGGTTCGGTGCCGACTTTTAGTTGTTTGCGGGATTGAGGAGGCTCTGTATGGCTACAGGTGCTAAATTGCTGCGTCTGATGATGCTTTTGTCTCTGGTATTGATCTCGGCATGTGTATCGATGCAGAGAAGTTCCAGATTGATGGCAAAACATCCCGATGTTGCCGCCTTCGGGCACAAGCCGCCCGTTTGTACGGAGTGTCATGATGCGCGAAGCAAGACTTTCGTCTGGGAGCAGTTCAATCACACCAGCGCCTTCGGTGATGAGCATAAACGACAGGCATACCAGCATGAAGAGGTCTGCGCAATGTGCCACAAGCCAGCGTACTGCAGTGATTGTCACGGCAATCGGGTGGAATTGAAGCCGTCTTTAAAGAGTTCTGGCGACATGTTCCGGAGGACGCCGCATCGTGGTGACTACCTGGCAAGGCATCGAATCGAGGGGCGAGTAGATCCTGTGTCTTGTGCCAGGTGCCACAGGAATCAAAAGACGTCAGAAAGCTGCGTGAAATGCCATGGCTAGTTCCATCTTGACGAATTATATGTTGAGATCAGTCATACGATATGGAGTTTTGATGTGTGTGTCGGCGACCTGCTTTGTGTCGTGCACGGAGCCGGGTCCTGATACGCCGACGGACAGGAATGTGCACCCTGCGTTATGGGTGAGTCCGGCGGCGGCTGACAATCATGGCGTCAACGTTGTGAGTGGTGGAAGCAAAGCGTGCATAGCCTGCCACGGTTTGACTTTGGAAGGTTCCGGTTTTATTCCGTCCTGCGTGGCATGCCATTTTGATGCTATGGGAGGCCGGATTCCTTCAGGTTCATCCTGGACCCACGGGACAAGACCCCACGGCCAATTCAAGTCTGAGCGTTCTGTCTGCAATAATTGTCACGACCTGTATCGCAAAGCCGGTCTGCCACCGGCGGCATGCCACGATTGCCATGCCGGCAACGGGACGGCGTCGCATCCATTCGGGCAGGCATGGCTGGACAAGAAGAGTCCGACTAACCACGGTATCACTGCAAAAAAGAATCCTGCCGAGTGTACGGCGTGTCACGGGGCCGACTATAACGGCGGAACTGCGGGAGTGAGTTGCTATTCGTGCCATTTCAGCCCGGCAGGCTCTTTGGTTCCGCCCGGTTCGAGCTGGAGCCACGGCAGCGTTCCTCATAGTTCTCTGAGTTCGTACGGCGTGGTCTGCAACAATTGTCACAATACCGACCGCACCTACGGAAACGCTCCTGCGTCTTGCCATGACTGCCATGCTACGGGCGCGGCGCCGCATCCTACGGGTCAGACCTGGCTGGACAGGAAGAGTGCAACTTTCCACGGTGTTCCGGCTAAGCAGAATGTTGCGCAATGCGCAGCATGCCACGGCAGTGACTATAATGGCGGTTCGTCCGGGGTAAGCTGTAACAAGTGCCATTTCGGGCCCTCCGGCACAATGGTCCCGCAGGGCCAAAGCTGGACGCACGGTACGGTTCCGCACAGCAGCCTGAGTTCGTATGGTACGGTGTGCAACCAGTGCCACGGCCTTGACCGCTCGTACGGGATCGGACCTGCATCCTGTCACGATTGCCACGGCAGTGTAGCGTCGCACCAAACTGGTCAAGTTTGGCTGGATAGAAAGAGTGCAGCATTCCATGGTATTCCAGCGAAGCAGAATGTTTTGCAGTGTGCCGCGTGCCATGGCAGTGATTATCGGGGAGGGACGGCCGGCGTCAGCTGTTACACATGTCATTTCGGTCCCTCCGGTACGAAGGTACCTGCGGGACGAATCTGGGTACATGGAACCATTCCTCATGACAGTCTGAGTTCATTTGTTACAGTCTGTAATAAATGCCACGGCCTGGATCGTACTTACGGGAATGGACCTTCCTCCTGCCACGATTGCCATGGGGACGGGGACTAAGTCTCTCATGCCTGGATTGTTCTCATTAAGGTTCCAGATTCGGGTCAGGCTGGACTCAATGGGTGCGGTTCATGTCGCAGCGGGCAATGATTTCCTCTTTTGTGAATAGGTTACCATTCCCTATTCCAGGGCACTCGAGGCCCTCCTTTGCCCACCCCTCAGGGGTTCGGAGTATTCCAAACCAGAACGGATATGTCCTGCACTGCTCTGGCCTAACATCGTATATGGAGCATTTCCGGTCGACGAGGAATATGCAGTCATGGTCCGGCTTTTCGCGCAATGACGACTCTGAAAATGGCGCGGTGACCAGATATTCCTTTCGGAAGGCCTCAGGATCAAGTTTCAGGAATCCGGCTATGCTGCAGGCTTCTTCCTCGGTGAGAAAGACCTTGCCGGGTGCGCATGCACAGCAATGCCCGCACTGAGTACACCCGAATTTGAGGCCGTCGTCAAAGAAGTATGTGCGGTCAATATTGACCATTAGTACTGCCGGCTGCCGATTACGTCCTTAGCCTGGGATTGATCGAAGACACCTTCTTCGGACTTGATCTGTTTCGGAAGAGTCTTGCCGCCCATGATCGCCTCCACTGCGTTGAACATCTGGGGACCGATCAACGGGTTGCATTCCACCGTGCAGTTCAGTTTGCCGGCAACCATGGCGGGATTCGGTCTATACACAGTTCCGCCGGTAGAAATAAGAATTTTCTTGGCCGTGTAATCCAGCTGGATC
>JBAXMA010000127.1:0-8125 GCA_037134535.1 bacterium | reverse complement strand
GTGACAAGCCCTACCTTTACTCTGGTCAGGGAGTATTCAGAGGGGCAACGTCCGCTATTTCATTTTGACCTCTACCGTCTGAGGGATGCCCAGGAGGTTCTTGATATCGGCTTTGAAGACTACCTCCGGCGCGGTGGTTTTGTGGCGCTTGAATGGGCGGAGCGCGCGGAGGGCATCCTGCCACCCAATACCATACGAGTTAAGTTCGAGACCATGGATGATCCGGATGCCCGTCTTGTACATATTGAGTACGACACACAACACGCCGGCGCGCTGCGGCAATCCTGAGCAAGCGGGCTTCTTTGTCTAGACTCCGGGTGGCGAAGCCGACGGCTGCTGGCCGGAGTGGAAATCGATGTGTCTTATTAACTCCTTTGCGTCGAATGGCTTGATCATATATCCAACGGCACCGAGCTTGAACATCTCTGAAATGACATCGTTGTCAACGAATGCTGTCATCAGCAGGACCTTGGTACGCCTGTTCAGTTTTACATTCTTCATGAACCAGATCCCGTCGTTGACGGGCATCTTGTAGTCGACGAGAATGAAGTCGTAGTCCGTGGTTTCAACCAGTTTGATGGCAGCGCGAGCATCTTCAGTCGTGTCAACCTCATGACTGAACGACGTCAGTATGTCGGACAAGGCGATCCGCAGCGGCTCGTTGTCATCTAGAACCAATATACGCACTTCATCCTCGCTGTTCTTGGCGATCTACCGGTACTTTGCCGGCAGGGCCTTCCCTGACTTGGCGCTCCTGTTGGCAAGATCCAGAATATGGATCGGACGCCGCGCCCACTCTGGAGTAATAACCAGCTGTGTACCCTTGGTCAAGTGATCTGCAACATTCTTGTAGAACTTCCAGCCTTCGCCATCCGGGTTTGGTATTCGCGTGGACACAACGTTTCCGTCCTTGCGGTCAATGACTTCACATGCGTCCCAGTTGATCAGGCAGGTGGCCTTTGTTCCAATGACCTTGATAAAGCCCGGATGCGGTCTGGAATCTATCGACGTTATCGAGAGTGATGAGGTTGCGCCTGTGGCGTAGCGCACCACGAGCATGGCGTCATCTTCGACAGTGTCGTTCTTCCACTTGGTCTGGCTGGACCACACTCCTGACCAGGCATAGCCGGCAACTTCCTTGATGTCGGCATTCATGATCTGAAGGGTGTATTCGAGTACGTGAACGCCCCAGTCATAAAGAATCCCGCCGGATATGCTCTTGCTTCCGCGCCACCAGTCACCCGGTTTGCCCCATCCGCCCATGTGTGCCTCAACCCGTACGATCTTGCCCAGTGTGCCGTTCCGTACCAGTTTCATTGCTCCGAGGATGATGCCGTCCCAATGCCGGTTGTGATAGGTCGAGAGCATTACCTCTTTCTTCTTTTCTGCACTGATCATGGCGTCGCACTCTTCGGTGGTGATTGCGAACGGCTTCTCCGAGACCACATGGCGGCCGGCATTCAGGCACTGGATCGCAAGCTTGGTGTGGGTGTTGTGCGGCGTAATGATCGCCAGCACATTAGTCCTGGACTTCCTGAGCATTTCGGACGCCGACGCGTAGGTCTCAATGCCGGGGAAATCTTTCGCAGCTACCTTTAGACGCTCTTTGTCAATATCGGTGACCGACGTTGGTACCATGCCAGCCCGCTTCATCTCCCTGAGATGATTGGCCCCCATGTTGAATGCCGCCCCATATCCGATTACCCCGACCCTGATTTCACTCGCCTTCTGAAAACGTGCCATTGTATTAGCTCCTCTGTTTATTGAATGTTCATCTGAAGCCATCCATGAAAAACGTGCTTCTGTCTACCACAATACCGTGTTGAATCAAAGTATAATCGCGGAAAGCGCGATACATCGACTTGACCACGTATTCTACTTTGATAGACTTAAAGTGTTCAATTTTGTTTAGTGACTGGCCGTATTGCCTGTCACATCGAACAATGCAGGGAGGTGGGACTTGAATAGAGCATTTGCGGTAAAATTGGTTGTAGTAGTTGCATTGGTGGCTCTTGCCTCAGCTGCCCGTACCGCGGCCGCCTCCGCAACGAATGAAGCGTTTTCATCGGGTGTTGTAGTCCAGGCCGTCTCACCGGCAGTTGATGGTGCAATGCTGCTCGAGATGCGGTGTTCGGTTTGTCACAGTGCTAACAAACCAAGAAAGATGAAGAAAACGCTTGAGCAGTGGGGCGTTACGGTAACTCGCATGATCAAGAGAGGCTCAAAGTTGACAGTAGTGGAGAAGCAGGCATTACTGGATTATCTGGCAAAGACTTACGGAAGGTAATACTTGTGGTTCAAGGTGCCGGTCCATCTCATTCGGAGGAGTCAGACGAACTGATCAAGTACGGGGCAACCTCTCGATGAAGTTTTCGATTGTCATACCTGCGCGGAACGAAGCGGCCCATATCGGTCGGTGTCTTGAGTCTATCGCTGCCGCATCCGTGCGGTATGCCGGGCAGGTTGAGGTTATAGTTGTTATCAACCGCTGCACGGATGACACAGAGGCAATTGCTTTGCGCCATGGTACCGTGATTGCCTGTGACGATAGCAGGAATCTGTCAAGGATCAGAAACGCCGGGGCCAGGGTAGCGACCGGCGATATCCTGATGACGATCGATGCCGACAGCTGGATGTCGGCGAACATGATAGAGACGATCGACAGGAAGCTGAGTACCGGGAGATTCATTGGTGGTGGCGTACCCATTTATACAGAGCGCGTGTCAGTCGGTATATTCCTGACTGCAATGCTGATTCTGTCCATGTTGCCTGGTCTCTCGGCCGGGCTATTCTGGTGCTATCGGAAAGACTTCAATGCCATAGGCGGATTTGATGAGACCGTGGTTGTAGGTGAAGATGTTGACTTCGCAAAACGTCTAAGGGCGTATGGGCAGAAGATGCATAAGCGCTTTGGCACAGCCTGGGGTGCAAAGATTACCACCTCCTGCAGGAAGTTCGACAGGTTTGGCGACTGGTTTGTGCTCAGGCATCCGCTGATGCTGTGGCGCGCAGTCAGAGGTCAGGATTCCGGCTTCGGTGACAGGCTATTCTATGACTTTGAACGGTGAATGTATTATGCCGAAGATGAAAAGCGCATACAGTCGGTGACGGTCGTTCTAATCTCTCTGCTGCGAGATCCGTTGTGAAGTCAACCTTTTGAACTCGCCTTCCGATGGACAATGAATGATCAACGTGACTACGCAAAGGACAAGAAGACCCGCCGGCAGGATGTTTGCTGTGATAAGCGTTACAACGGCCGAAAAAAGGGCAGGTCCTTCGATGGTTGCCGCCCTCACAAGGCAGAGCGTCTGGTATTTCTGGATAGCCGCTGCGCCATCCGCCGGCATCGGGGAGGCTTTTGCGAAGAGTCCCGCTATGAGGAATGACACTCCGATTCCGCTCGCGGTTACTATAGCTGCTACAAACACCATGGGGTTCTGAAATGCAGGAGCAAAAGTCATCTTGCCGTAAGACTGCAATATCACCACTCCGCTGAACATTAGAACCCCGGCAACAAGCGCGAAATGTATCGTCTTGAGGGTGGTCATGCGGCGGCTCATTTGCACTGTCTCTATCCCGTCGCTGTTGCCTGTCTGAGTAGGTCCAATCATGATTGCCTCCCTCCGGTTTTATCTCATCTCCCTCGCGGCTTCCAGAAATGCCATGATATTGGCGGTTGGCACATCGCTCTGGATCGATTGGGCAGGGGACAGGATATAACCGCCGTCCCGGCCGAGGAGGTTGCGGACGGACCGTACTTCCGCGCGAACCTCGTCGGGTGTGCCGAACGGAAGGGTCTTCTGAGTGCTTATTCCACCCCAGAAGGTCAGCTTGTGGCCATACTTCTCTTTGAGCATGCGGATGTCCATGCACTCGGGCTGAACGGGGTTAAGTACATCGAGTCCCATGTCAACAAGATGTGGGATCAGTCTGTCTATGCATCCGCAGGAGTGAACCCACACGTCCTTGCCGTAGGAATGGATGAGATCGTATTCCTTTCGCTCGCCCGGACCGATCATGTCCAGCCATGTGTCTGGTGACATGAGAAGGTCCATCTGTGAACCCCAGTCACTGCCGAGCAGGACGCCGTCTATCTCATCGATGGCCATCACATTTTCGAGCATTACCAGATTCTTTTCGATTATCCCGTTAAGTAGTTTCTTTGCGAATGGCGGATCACCGGCCATATCCGAGAGAAAGTTCTCTATACCCCGACTGAAGTAGGCTTTCTCGAAATGGCTGCCGTAGATGCGGACGAGAAAATACTTGTCGGACTTCTGCCGGAGTTCTTTTATGCGGTCATGAATGTTTTCGTAATTGCCCAGTCCGAGTATCCTGGCCGGAGAAGTGGGGGTATCTGGTCCCTGCCAGTCAGGCCCGAGATTGTACCAGGTCCACCAGGGTATTCCGATATCCTGAACGTCATTGGCTAGGAATTCGTCCTGTGACTTGCCACCTGTAACGCCAGCCTTCTGGAGCGCCTCCCATGCGTCGCCGCATATGTCGATCAGATACGGTACCCGCGCCGCTGTCCGGTGCTGAATGGCCGCTTTAACAAGATCGCGTGGTGTCATTAACAAGTCTCCCATACGTTAAAAGACTGAACAGAACCCGAAATTGAACACCAAGTCAAATGGAAAGGCATTTCAGTTGCGTCAGTCGTCAGTCCGCGCCAACCGGTACGAAAGATACGAACCAGGTTGAGAGGACACTCATTACGATATAGGCGGAAAAGAGGCCGCCCGCAGGTGTGAAGGTGGCAAGACCAAGAATGATCAGGACAAGCGCCGTGTATCCTGACATCAGGTAGAGCGGCCACCCGTACCTGGCATTGAGCGTTACCACAAGAGGAAAGAGCCACATGAGGGCAAGAATGCAGACCTCTGGCTCAATTCGCCCAAGTAGATAGAAGAAATAGAACATTACTCCAAACGAGAGCGCAAGACCGGCTCCAAATATCCGGGCACCTGTCAACTGCCGTCGTGATAGGGCATAGCGACCGTCACGATCGGTGCTGAGCAGTAGATTAAAGAAGTGACCTGAAAACCAGGATGTGAATACGAAAGACATATAGACAAGAAGCGCAGCGCCTCCCACAAGCCTGAGTGATGGCTTGCCGGCAGTAACTGAGTGAAGCACGTTAATGAGGACAACCGCGCCTATCATGAGGCCGAATCTGGTCTGCGAAGAGAATCTGCTCATCCACAGAAAATACCGGAGGAGCAGCGAGTACAAAGGATTGCGTGCCTTCATGGCCTCTACAAGACCGGCTCTGGCCCATTCCTGCTGCGGATTGATTCTCAATGCCTCACGGAAGTGGCCCATTGCTTCTCTGGCCTTACCTGCATGAAGAAGTGACCAGCCCATATTGGCATGCGTGACATCGTTTTCCGGGTCGTGGGCGAGGGAAGTCTTGATAGTGTCTTCGGAATCCACTTGGCGTCCCAGTTTGACAAGTGCCATTCCGCGCATATTCAGAGCGCCTTGATTGTCAGGCTCCAGAGACAGCGCTGTATCGGCTTCATTCAACGCTTCGTTCCAACTCTGTGTCGTGATTTGAACTTGAGCCAGCATGACATGGTTATCAGCGTCCTCAGGATCTATATTGACTGCGATCCGTGCAGATTTCAGAGCCTCACCGGCATCTCCTCGAAGCATATGAACTCTGGCGAGTGTTCTGAAAGAAGCACTCCATTCCGGCGCAAGCTCCACCGTCCTGCGAGCGTGCTTCATTGCTTCAGCCAGGTTGTTCCCATCTGCAAAGCATAGGGCAAGAAGCATATGCAGGCGGGGGTTCTCAGGATCGCCTGGCAGGGCTTGCATCAGTTCAATTTGTGCCAGGTCGAGTCGATTCTGCTGCAATAAGACTTGTGCACGTTCCAGGCTGGTGCTCATTTCATCTTCAGATACTTGAGAATGTCGTCATAGATACCGGCTTCATTCGAGTAAAGGGCGTAGTTTCTGGCCGTTGCAAACCATTCCTTGGTGCTTGGTTTGACCTTTTTAAGGGCGGAGATCATGTCGGATGTTGTCAAAGATTCCTGTTTGCCGGTCTTCAGGGCATGCCGGAGTTTGTCCTCAATTGCAAGATCTACTATTGCTTTCAGATCCGCCCCTGAGAATTCTTCAGCCCTGGCGGCGACTTTTCCGGCGTCCATCCCGTTGCACGGCTTGCCAGCGAGAAGGATACGCAGAATCTCTGCGCGCGCATCCGCATCAGGAGGAGGTACAAGAATTATCCGGTCAAATCTGCCGGGCCGCCTGAATGCGCTGTCAAGATGCCAGGGGGCATTTGTTGCGGCAAGAACAAGAACGCCTTCATTGGTTGCGCCGATCCCGTCGAGTTCCGAAAGAAACTGGTTGATCAGGTGCCTGCCGGCGCTTGCCCTCATGTCTGTCCTGCTGGCTGCGAGAGCATCAACTTCATCAAAGAAAAGAACACAGGGTGTATTGCGCCTGGCGTGCTCAAATATCGCATGCAGCTTCTGTTCGCTCTGGCCGATCCACATATCGAGGACGTCATGCAACCCTATAGCAATGAAACCAGCATTGATCTGGCCTGCAGTTGCCCTTGCAAGGTGCGTCTTTCCGCAGCCCGGCGGACCGTATAGGAGAATGCCGCCGCCTATTGCTTTACCATAGGCCTTGTAAAGGTCCTTGTTAGTCAGCGGAAGAATGATCTTCAGGCTGATTTCTTCTTTTACACTGGTCATTCCGCCGACGTGGGAGAAATTGATCTTCGGCTTTTCGAACTCGGCCGGAACGTCTTCGGGCGCCCAGTCTTCGCTCGCCTGGCGTTGCATGCCATCCACCACAAACTCGGACTCATCCAACTCTTCATATTCAGGATCAGTTGGCTCGCCTGCATCATCCTGGACGACTCTGGACTCAAGTAGACCGGGTTCAGGTGCCTCACCGCTGTGCCTGCAGAGTTGCGCATACAAGGCTGCAGCCTCGTCAGGCGCGATCGGTGATTTCAGTAATTGTTCAAGGATGACAATGGCAATGCTGTTCTTGCCCTGTTTGTGACAGATTTTGGCGAGTCCTAACTGAGACCTTGGATCGGCCGGATCGTACTTGAGCGCCTTCTTGTACTCTTCCTCTGCGGGCTCAAGCTGACCTTCGTTCTCGAGGGCCTCCGCCAGAAGTCGTCTCAACGGCACATTTCCCGGTGATGACTCCAGCGCCTCTTTTAAGTCTTTGATCTGTCCCATGCCACGACGTAGTATCAGGTTGCCGGACACAATTCAACGTGTCGTTGGTTGTTTCTGAATCACTCTACTAGGTGCGTTCCCATACGATCGCGACCTGATCGCAATCGCCGAGTGCTTTTTCGAGCATTGTTACCAGGCCGGGATCTGCGCGGCATTCCTTGAAACTCTGCACCTGCGACCTGCGCATAATATATCCATGGTCACCATCATCCTCGAGATGGCCAATGAGAAATTGAAGCAGGTCTTCTGACAATGGGCCTATTCGTCTTCGTGTCCCTTTGTTCCTCAGTGTGATCATGCGTTATACCTCCGTACCGCAGCTCATGGACTGCTCGCGTTACAGTGACTGATCCCAAGTGCTTCGCAGAGTATGTGCTGACGTAATATGGCTGTCAAGCTGGACAAGAACGATCAGTTGTTCTTAATTATGGGCTTAAGTCTGCTGAGCATGACGAGTTTGTTGTCCAGCATCATGTAGGTATACTCAAAACTGCCGCCTTTTGTCACGGGCTCCAGTCCTTTGATGCGGACAGGAGTGTACTTGATTGTTACGCGGATGACGCCCTCAAGGTCTTCGCTTGCGTCAACTATGGCGATAGCGGGGGCAACTTCCGCATCTTCATGTAACTTGATCAGATCCGTGATCGTAGTCATTTCAACCGGGTTCTGGCCGGCCTGTTTTAGTTCGTCAGAAACCCATGCATTCTTCTGTATGTAGACTTTTACGCCGCTCCAGGTGCCGTCAAAGATATCGGCAAAGGTGCGAAGGACCGCGTCAGTCATGTACTCGGGTGGTGGCGCAGAGGACTGACGGCCAGACGGAGTCGCGCATCCGCAGAACCCGAGAGTAATCAGGCAGCAGACCAGCAGCGCTACAGCAATGGGCTTCATGCGTTCGATCCCTCCAGACG